>NZ_JPDP02000087.1:0-14156 GCF_000732685.2 Sphingomonas sp. STIS6.2 | reverse complement strand
CCAGGTCAAACAACGCTCGATCCCGCAGTCGCTGGTGCTGATCGAGGAAGAAGCGAATGGCCCAGACCTGTCGCGGCTTGAGTGCACGCTTGGCACCCACCTTGCGTCCGCCGTTCCAGGGGCGGCGTTCGCCTGCGATTGGATCGAACTCTGACGTACCCATAGCTTTTTCTCCGTGGCCATCATGGCCAAGGCGAGAACGGGCACGGGGTGGCATGGCTTTCCAGAGGGGGCATTTACTCTGGATTGATAGGTGCATTCGGCTTGGGCCGTGGCATTAGAATTGCAGCCGTTCCGCAGCCGCCTAAACCCGGACGTTCAGGTTGGCGATCCGGGGGCCCAATAACGGCCATTCGTTAAGCGCACTCTTTCCCGTTTCTCCGTCTCCGATTGGTCATTTTGGGCAAGAGGAATTGGGAACAGATTTTGGGAAAGCGAAACCCGCAGGCGTCCGTCAGCGCGATCAAGGCGGGAGGTTCCCGCCCGAAGTTCGTATTCGGGAAGCGGTGGCGGTATGCTCACACCACCGAGTGCGCCTCGTCCATGCCCAAAGGCTCAACCCGTGCCTTGAGCAGGTCGAAGGTGGCAGAAGCGATATAGAGGCTCCGGTGAGCGGCGTCGTTTCTGAGGGCGATGCGCTTTCGGGCCTCGTCATCGGAACAGCTTACAGCCCACAACACAGGGGTGGCGCCTAGGTCTTCGACCGTAGCCCGTGCGCGATCCCGTTCAGCCCGAGACCAGAAGCCGTAATCGAGAACAACGTCGAGGCCCAGTGACAGGCAGCGAGCCCAAATAGGCTGCATGAGATCCAGAATAGCCGATGCCCTATCTTGAAACGTGTCGGCGGGCGGGTCTTCGCCAAATAGGCGCGCCATCCATTCGTCAGGCGTGAAGCGGACGGCGCTATGTTGAATCTCAAGCCTCTTAGCTAACGTCGTCTTTCCCGACCCTAAGAAGCCGAACACAAGGTGAGCCTTAGGCATTCCGTCTCCCGCCGTCGCTTGCGCGCTTCCCTAGCAGGTTAGGTTCTATGCCAGCGATTCCCGAAATTCGATCCTCATGAGAACGCGCTGGCCGTCTCGATCGACGTTCCCAAGCGAGATAATAGGGCGCTATTGAAAGCAGATGATGGTCAGCCCACCCCTCTTGGCAACATTGAACGCGGTCGGAAACATCATGGTCAAGGCGCGTGATCCTTGGTGGATTATCGCCAGCGCAGCCGTCGCCCTGCACGGAGCTGACCCGGGTCATGTAGGTGACGTGGACGTGTTGTTGAGCGTTGACGATGCACGACGCATCCTGCCGATGATCGGCATTCAGCCTCGGCACGGATCAGCGCACGCTGCATTTCGATCGAGCATCTTTGGCACTTGGAGCGGGACGTCACCATTGCCGGTAGAGTTCATGGCAGACTTCCACCGCTGGTCAGGCGAGGCGTGGTTGCCGGTACTGCCAGCAACGCGGAAACGCATCGAGGTCGATGGCATGGTTGTCTTTGTTCCTGAAAGGGCGGACTTACAGGCCATGCTCGCCGCTTTCGGCCGACCGAAGGACCTAGAGCGCGCCCAGAGCCTCGCGACTGTGGCGTAAATGATCTCCCGAAATTCGATCCTTTTGGGGAAAGCCGGCAGCTGCCCAATGTCTGCTATCGCCACCCGCCTTCCCGAAAAGTAGCCTGTCCGCTTTCCACCAAGGATGACATCTGCTCAGCGTAAACCCTCCAAGCTGAACCATTCCGCGATCGGATTTTCTCGCTTTGAGCAGCCCGATGTTAGGAAGACGCCAGTTTTCGCAGGCACCCCCTATTTTTGTTGGAAATCGCGCCGTACGGACCGGAACATAATAAGAACGATATGAGTCGGCGTTATGGTTTTAGTGTTCCAGTCTCGGCCCCGATGTGAGCGTGGATGCGCTCGGTGTGAAACAACCTGCGCTATGCTCGCTGGCGCGCGGGACGATCGTCGTGACCGTCTTCAGGATCGGCTTGAGGAGCATCGTCGTCATCCGTCTGCTCGAACACGAGCGGCCCTTGAAGAAGCCCGAGCCCTCTGGGAAGCAGCTGTGCGAGTTCACGCGCGAGCGCTTCCTGCGGCAAGCCCTCCGAAGCTTTCAGAATCCCAAGAAACATCCGCTCCAGAGCGCGCGCATCTGGCAACAGGACCTGCATGGTCGCGAACTGCGCGACGGGCGTGATACTGGCCTCGATGGACGGCGCATTCGTTTCCTCGAAGCCGCCCAGCGCCAACACATCCCACTGGTCTATGCCATGAGGTGTCAAATGCTGGGCGAGTGACTTTGTCAGTTCGATCGGCAGATAAGCCTTCTTAAATTTTTTCGGGTCCTCGTAAAACGCGTACGTCGACGCGGGCATGCCTAGCAATTGCGCGAGTTTACGCACGCTTAGAGCTGGATCAGCAGCCTCGCGCAGTTTCTTGAGCCTGATAGCAGCGGGTTCCACGCGTGCTACGTCGCGAAAATTTCGCACGCTGTCTGTGCGAAATAATCGTTGATATGCTGTGCGACTTTATCGTACATAGCTGCTCATGGTCATTGTATCCAACCTCTTTGATCGATTTGGCGGCGTCCGGCCGATGGCTGCTGCGCTCATTGAACGGCGGTCCAGCGTTCAAAGCTCGAAAACCGCAGGCCGTATTCCATCGACCAAGCAGCCGGAGGTCTTGAAAAAGGCCCGCGAACTTAGCATTCAGATCAGTGCCCTAGCCGCTGTATTTCCGCTTAATGGGCTCTCAGACGTGCCTCGTTTAACTGATCTACCTCCTCCCTATGGCGAGGTCGATTGCCATCAGCGTTCGGTTTTGCAGCGAGAAGGCGGCGCATGACCAAGCTCCGCACGCCCGATACGTTTCAGGACGCGATGACTAAGGTTCTCGCGCAGATCGGCCCGGCCGAAGCTGCGCGCGTCATCACCGCGCTCACTAAGCGCGACTATTCCGCGCGGACTATGCGCGAGTGGTCCGACCCCGACACGGGAACGCTGCCGACCCTCATGCAAGCGCTGGCGTTAGATACCGCCCATCGCCTTGCAGGCGGTGAGGATGCGCCGTTCCGCGACGCGTTTAGTCAGCAACTCGGGATCAAGATCCTGCAGCAGGAAGCCTGTCGCCTCGCGCTCGTGGCGGATTCGCTCGACTTCATCCACAAGGCAGGAGAACTGCACTCCGCCCTTTTTGCCGCCGCCCAGCCCGGTTCGTCCCCGCGCGATCATCATCGTGCGCTGGTCGAGGCGCAGCAGGTTGACGGCGTTTTACGCCGCATTCGTCGGCGCCTGCCAAATTTCCTTCGTCCCACCATGTCGACGGGGTCGGGCAATACCGGGGGGACCCATCAGTGACGAAGAGGAGAAGCTATACGCCGCGCGCTCCGGCCATGGTGTGCCCGCACGGCCTAACGCACTCGATAGACTGTGACTCATTTGAAATCGATCAGCTGCTGCAAGATATCCGCAATGTTTTTCAGAACGCCAATTGCGGTCACGTCTCCGTGGCGCGGCACTGCATCTTCCGCATTGTGCGGCCGAGCATGATCCCGAAGCCGGCGATCCGCTTGCCGTACGGTCAATGGCGCTCGAAGCCCGCTAACGACGACAATCACCTGCCGGCCAACGACGACCACCGCGTGCCGGCCAATGACGACCACGCGCCAGACGCGGCGGAAGTCGCCATCCCCCGGCTGATCCCCTGATCTGATTCCCGCGGCCGAGCTGCCGCGACCGTCCTGAACCATCCCGCCGCAGCCTCGGAAGATCATGCTTCCGGTGCCGCCACCCTTTTGCCTGCAAGGATTGCCCCATGATCCACGTCACGATGCCCATCTTCCACGGCGTCTCTATTGGCCTGTTCATGGGCGGGGGCGCGACCGCGCTCGGCGTCATCGTCGCGACGGTCGCGACGGAATGGCAACGCATTTGCGGCCTCGCGCTCGGAGATGTCCCCGCCACCCCACCGCTCTTGTCGAAACGCTTTCTACAAGAGCGGCCACTGGCGCGCCCGCTCGATCGCCCCGCACCAAGAGGACCAGCATGATGAACAGCGCCGCACCCGCCAAAGCATGCAAACCTGCGCCATTGAAACGTTTAGGCACCTGTTCCCGAAAACGGGAACAGGTCGCGTTTCCGGTGGCGGTGGTCCGGATGATGGGGCTCGATACCGTCGCCGGATTGCTTGGCAAAGGCCGGCTGGCCGACGAACTGTGCATCACGGTTCGCGCTCTGAACTTCAAGATCAGCGGCGACCGCGGCGCATCCGACGCAAACCTAACGGATGCTGCCGCCGCGCTCGCATCGCGCAGCGAGGGGCTTGTCGCCCACGCCCACAAGCTTCGCGAGGCGATCCAGTGAACGCCCCCTCGATCGTCCGGCTCGACCAGAAACTCGCCCGCGCCGCCGAACTTGGGAAGGGCATCCGGCTCGAGTCCGCCGACCTTGATCTGCTCGGCAGCCTCGGCCTCTTCGACATGACGCACCGCGCCAAATCCGAATATCTGAAAGAACGAACACAATGTCGCGACGCACGCCGCCGGTCTATCAACGGGGCAAATACTGGCTCGCTCATGACGAACGGGCAGACGGAACTCGTCGAAGCCCCAATCTCTATGTCTGGTGGTACGATTCCGCCACGCGACGCGAGCGCAGCTCGTCGACGGGTACGGTAGACGAGACGGCGGCGATCCTCGCGCTCGACAAACTTTATCTTGCCGACAAGGGCGAGGCCCCGGCATTCTGCCACGCCTGCGGCCAATCGCTGGCGCAGGCGCAGACCTATCTGCTGACCGACGCTATCGCGGACTATAAGATCGAGTGGGGCGACACACGGGTGTCGGCCGACACGATCGCCGGACGTTTGGCGCACGTCGTCGGGTTTCTTGACGCTGAGCAGTCGTTGGGCGCGGAAGGCCGGTTTGGTCACGCCACCAGCTGCGCCGCCGCCTGCTCGTCGGTCTTCGTCCACGCGTTTCGCGCTTGGTCGCGCTTGCAGCCGGTCGAGTGGCGCAACGGCAAAGGTGAGGTCACGGTATCGCGCACCCGCTCGCCCGCCGCGACTGAGGCTTCGATCGCGCAGCTGATCGCAGTGCTGAACCACGCAGCCAACGCCGAGCCGCCGCGCTCCGACAAGCGCCCGATCTACAAGCCCCTCCCCGCCCGCCAGGTGCAGCGCCAGCGCCGCACGCGAATCGGCGTCGAGGAACTGGCGAAGATGTTCGCCTATGCCGCCGAACCCGATCGCCAGCGCGGCTCGCTCCACGCGTTCCTCGTCGCGTCGGTCTGCACGATCGCGCGGCCCGGCGCAGTGGTCGACATCAGCGTCGCGCCCGATCGCCAGCAATGGTGGCCCGGCGCCCCGACGATCGACCTCAACCCGCAGGGCCGCACGCAGAACAAGAAGCATCGCGCGCTGCTACCCGTGCTGCCGGTGCTCGATCGCTGGCTGCGCGCTGAATACGCCGCCTACATGGCGCTCAAGCCCGCCGAGCGTGCAGGCCGCGGCTGGCTGGTGAACCATCACGGCCGCCCCGTGCAGGACGTCGATCGCGCCTGGGACGCAATGCTGAAGAAGCTGGACATGCCGACCGCCCGCGAATGGCGCCCCTATGTGCTGCGCCACAGCTTGGCGACGCTCGTGCGCAACCGCGGCGCCGAGAAATGGGACTTGGAGGGCTTCATGGGCCACCGCGCGGGAAGCCAGACCGAGGTCTATGCGATCGGCGAGTTCCCCAGCGTCGTTCGCGCGCTCGAGAGCATCATTTCAGACATCGAAAAGCTTGCGCCGGGTGCAATGCACCGGAACCGTACCGGAGTTGAAAAATCCTCGACCATGCGGGAGGACAGAAAAATGTGAGAGTTTTCAACTAGATGTCGATGGTGCCGCTTACAGGACTCGAACCTGTGACCCCCGCATTACGAATGCGATGCTCTACCAGCTGAGCTAAAGCGGCCCGACGACGGATATCTCCGGTCGAGGGGGCGGCGCTTAACAGGGGAATTTTGCCGTGACAAGCGCTAACCCGCATTTACGTGCCGTTTACCAAGCAGCGTGCACAAGCAGCCGTAAGTGAACGGGGAAGTTTTCGGTATGGGCATGCGACGCGAGCCGGACGGCGAATACGGCGAGATCGACGAGACCGAGGCGGGGCTTCCCGGCGGGGCGACCGACGCGGGCGTCAACGACGTGATGTTCGATCTGGGCGGGGACGAACGCCGGATGCATGTCCGTGCCTATAATCACTGGGTGTCGCTGCTCAGGGGACGCCCCTATCCGACGATCGCGGACCTTGATCCCGGCTCGATCGCCGATTTCGGCCCGCACAGCGTGCTGCTCGACTTCCGCACCGATCCGGGCACGGGTGCGGACCGGGATGCCGCAGCGGTGATGACGATCGACGATCCGCGAATCGCCTATCTCGGCGCCAAGCTGCGCGAGGAATGCGGGCTGGTCGGGCCGATCACGTCGATCGCCGACGTGCCCAGCCGGTCGCTGCTGTCGCGGCTGACCGATCATTATCTGCAGATCATCGCGAATCGCGCGCCGATCGGGTTCGAGGCCGAATTCGTCAACAGCCGCGGGCGGACGACGCTGTACCGCGGCATCCTCATGCCGTTCTCGTCGAGCGACGAGGGCATCGATTTCCTGTATGGCGTGATCAACTGGAAGGAGCTCGCCGACGACCGGATGCAGGCGACGCTCGCCGCCGAACTCGAGGCGGCGGTTCGCGCCGCGCCGGTGCCCGCGTCCGGGCTCACCGCCTATGCCCGCCACGCGCCGATGATGCCGGGGCTCGGCGCGTCGCTGGCCTCGACCGGGCACGCGCCCGCTACCTCGCCGGGCGCGCCGATCTGGGCCGACGGGCCGAGTGCCGAATTCGCCGAACCCATAGCGGCGACCGGCCCGACCGATGGCCCGGCACCCGACACGCTGGCGCATGTCGTACTCCGGACCGATGCGGAGCCCGGCGCCATCGTCCTGCTCGTCGCCCGCGCGGGGGTGAATGGCGGGCTCGACATCATCGGCACGATCACCGACGACGCGGCCCTCACCGCGCAGGCGATGGCCGCGATCAGGTAGCCGAAAACCGTGTTCGCGCGGCGCCGATGCGCATCCGAATGCTGCACCGCAACAGCGGTGTTCGCACCTGCCACAAGCCTTGAGGTCGTATCCTACCCGGCGCATAGGCGCGGTCATGGCTGATCTTTCCACGACGCTGACCGACGCGCTGGCCGCCCGGTTGACCGAACGCGCGCTTCCGGGCGAACTCAAGGACTTCGGCACGACGGAGGCGGCGCAGGCCGCGGCTTTCGTCGTCGCCACGGCGCTTCGCCGCGACGATGGCGCGCCCGCCATCGCGCTCGAACCGATCAGCGCCGATGACACGCGCCGCCGCATGCGGCTGGCGATCGTCAACGACGACATGCCGTTCCTGGTCGATTCGATTTCCGCCGCGATCGCTGCGCAGGACATCGCGATCGATCGCATCATCCACCCGGTCGTTCACACGACGCGCAGCCCCGACGGCGTGCTCCAGGCGATCGGTGACACCGGCCCTGCCGAATCGATGATCTATCTCGAGATGGAGCGCGCCGACGCCCGCGATCGGCGCGGGCTGATCGAGGAACTGACCGGGGTTCTCGCCGATGTGCGCGCGGCGGTGAAGGACTGGCGCGCGATGCAGGGCGCAATGGCAACTGATATCGCGCTGCTCCACAGCGACGGCCCTGATGCGGAGGGCGCCGCGCTGCTGCGCTGGTTCCTCGACGGCCATCTGACGCTGCTCGGGCATCAGGTCTGGCACCGCGACGGCAGCGGCGGCGCCGCGCTTGGCATCGCGCGCAATCCGCATGCCGTGCCGATCCTGGCGGAGGCCTCGCGAGCGCTCGCGATCCAGTGGTTCGAGGCGGGCAATCTCGCCCCGCTGCTGCTGAAGTCGAACCTGATCTCGACCGTCCACCGCGCCGTCCCGCTCGATCTGGTCGTCGTGCCGGTGATCGAGGGCGAGACGATCGCGGGACTGTCGATCTACAGCGGTCTGTGGACCAGCGCGGCGCTGGCGACGATGCCGCGCGACGTGCCAATCCTGCGCACCCGGCTCGCCGCGATGAAGGCGAAGTTCGGCTTCGATCCGCGCGGCCATGCGGGCAAGGCGCTGACCCACGCATTCACCGCCCTGCCCCATGATCTCGTCATCGCGTTCGCGCCCGACGCGCTCGAGGAACTCGCGCTGACCGCGATGAGCCTGGCCGACCGGCCGCGTCCCGCGCTGGTGCTGGTCGCATCGCCGCTCGGCCGTCATCTGTTCGGCTTCGTCTGGCTGCCGCGCGACGACGTCACGACCGGCCGCCGCACAGCGATCGGCGAGATGCTCGCCGAGGCCGCGAATGCCACCGTGCTGAACTGGTCGATCGCGCTCGAGGACGGCGAGACCGCGATGCTGCGCTACACGCTCGACCTGCGCGGCGAAGGCCGCGTGCCCGACGTCGCGCCGCTCGCGCTCAGGCTGCAGCGGATGGTGCGCGGCTGGGTGTCCGACGTCGAGGCCGCGCTGGTCGAGACATTGCCGTCGCCGCGCGCCGCCCGCCTCGCGCTACGCTGGGCCGCCGCCTTCCCGCAAAACTATCGCAACCTCAGCAGCCCGGCCGAAGCCGCCGAGGACATCCTGCGGCTTGCCGGGCTCGACGGGCCGGGCTCGCGCGGCGTGCGCCTGATCTCCAGCGCGCCCGGCGAAGACCGCCAGCTCAAGATCTACAAGCTGGGCGGCGCGCTGCCGCTGTCGGATGCAGTGCCGGTGCTCGAGAATTTCGGTTTCCGCGTGATCGGCGAATTGCCGACCCGGCTGCAGGAGGACAGCGATCCCTTCGTGCATGATTTCGTGCTCGAGGCGAACGATGCGGTCGCGCAGGCCGATGCGGCGACGCTCGAGCGCGCGATCGCCGCGGTGCTCGAAGGCGCGGCCGAGAACGACGCGTTCAACCGGCTGATCGTCGAAGTGGGGATGAGCCCGCAGGCGGTCGTGCTGTTCCGCGCCTGGTTCCGCTATCTGCGCCAGGCGGGGCTGCCCTACGGCCTGACGACGGTGGTCGACGCGCTGCGCCGCGCGCCCAAAGTCGCGACAGCGCTAATCGCGCGCTTCGCCGCCGCGCATGATCCGGCCAATGCCGGGCATCCCGCCGATGCCGACGCGACGATCGAGGCGGGACTCGACGCGGTGACCGCGATCGACGACGACCGCATCCTGCGCGCCTATCACAGCCTGGTCGGCGCGACGCTGCGCACCAACGCCTTCACGCCCGCCGCAGCCGAAGCGCTCGCGTTCAAGCTCGACAGCCACCTGATCCCCGGCCTCCCCGCGCCCGTACCGTGGCGCGAGATCTGGGTGTACAGCCCGCGGATCGAGGGCATCCATCTGCGCGCCGGCCCGGTCGCGCGTGGCGGCCTGCGCTGGTCCGACCGCCGCGATGACTTCCGCACCGAAATTCTCGGGCTGATGAAGGCGCAGCGCGTCAAGAACGCGGTGATCGTGCCGACCGGTGCGAAGGGCGGCTTCTATCCCAAACAGCTCCCCGCCCCGTCCAACCGCGACGCGTGGCTGGCGGAAGGGACCGAAAGCTACCGCATCTTCATCCGCACCTTGCTGTCGATCACCGACAACATCGTCGAGGGCAAGGTCGTCCATCCGAAGGGCGTCGCGATCCTCGACGGCGAGGATCCCTATTTCGTCGTCGCCGCGGACAAGGGCACCGCGACGTTCAGCGACGTCGCCAACGCGCTCGCGCTCGAACGCGATTTCTGGCTGGGCGACGCGTTCGCGAGCGGCGGCTCGGTCGGTTATGATCACAAGGCGATGGGCATCACCGCCAAGGGCGCCTGGGTCTCGGTCCAGCGTCACTTCGCCGAGCGCGGCATCGACGTGCAGAGCGATGCGATCACCGTCGTCGGCTGCGGCGACATGTCGGGTGACGTGTTCGGCAACGGCATGCTGCTGTCGAAGTCGCTCAAGATCGTCGCGGCGTTCGACCATCGCCACATCTTCATCGATCCGAACCCCGATCCCGCCGCCAGCTGGGACGAGCGCGCGCGCATGTTCGCCCTCCCCCGCTCGAGCTGGGCGGATTACGACACCGCGCTGATCTCCGAAGGCGGCAGCGTCTATCCGCGCACCGCCAAGGTCATCCGTCTCTCGCCCCAGGCGCAGGCCGTGCTCGGCATCGCGGTCGACGAGATCGAACCCGGCGCGCTGATCTCCGCGATCCTGAAGGCGCCCGCGGACCTGCTCTGGTTCGGTGGCATCGGCACCTATGTGAAGGCGGCATCCGAGAACAACGTCCAGGTCGGCGATCCCGCCAACGACCGGCTGCGCGTCAATGCCGAGGATCTGCGCGTCACCGCGATCGGCGAAGGCGCCAATCTCGGCGTCACGCAGGCCGCGCGCATCGCGTTTTCCGAGCGCGGCGGGCGGATCAACACCGACTTCATCGACAATTCCGCGGGCGTCGACTGCTCGGATAACGAGGTCAACATCAAGATCGCGCTCAACCGCGAGATGATCGAGGGGCGCCTGGGATATGAGGATCGCAACGCGCTGCTCGCCAGCATGACCGACGACGTCGCGCATCTCGTGCTCGAGGACAACCGGCTCCAGACGCTCGCACTGTCGATCGCCGAGGGCGCGGGCGCGCTGGCAGGCCCCGGCGGCCTTGGCGGCGCGACCGGCGGCGGCGGCGGGCCGGGCTCGATGCCGAGCTATGTCCGCGTCATCGAGATCTTCGAGGGCAGCGGACGGCTTGATCGCGCGGTCGAGGGGCTGGCCGCCAATGACGACCTGCTCCGCCGCGGGCTCGACGGCCATGGCCTGACGCGTCCGGAACTTGCCGTGCTGCTCGCCACCGCGAAGCTCGCGCTGCAGGATTCGATCGAGCACGCCGGGCTCGGCGACGACCCCGCGCTCAAGCCCGATCTTCACGCCGCCTTCCCGGCCGCAATGCGCGAGCATTTCGCGCAGGCGATCGACGACCACCGGCTGCGCGGCCAGATCGTCGCGACCAAGCTCGCCAACCGCATCGTCAATCGGCTCGGCGTGCTCCACCCGTTCGAGCTGGCCGAGGAGGAAGGCGCGGCGATGGGCGATATCGCGGCGATGTTCGTCGTCGCCGAACGGCTGTTCGACCTGCCCTCGCTCTGGGCGGACATCGAATCACGACCGATGCCCGAGGCCGCGCGCATCGCGCTGTTCGACGAGGTGGCGGTCGCCACGCGCTCGCAGATCGCGGATCTGCTGCGCGTGTCCGCCCCCGGCACGATGCCCGGTGCCGTGCTTGCCCGGCTCGCCAAGGGGATCACGCATCTCGATGGCCAGACCAAGGCGTTGCTGCTCGAGGAGGCGAGCGCGCAGAGCGACCGCATCGCCGCGCAGCTCGAGACGGCAGGTGCCCCGCACGACCTCGCGATCAAGGTGGTCCGGCTGTTCGAGCTCGACGGTGCGGTCGGGCTCGCCGATCTCGGCGAGCGCCTCGCGCTCGACGAGGCGGTGCTGACCCGCGCCTTCACGCATCTCGGACAGGCGCTCGGGCTCGACTGGGCACAGGCCAATGCGGCGCGGATCACGCCGTCGGATCCCTGGGAACGGCTGCTCATCGCCGGACTGGCGCGCGATTTCCAGCAGTTGCGGCTGGAGTTCCTCGCACGGTGCGGAGCCAGGGATCCGCAGGGCGCGGTCGACACGTGGCTGGCGAGCAATGCCACCCGCGTCGCGCAGTTCAAGGCGGTGATCGACCGCGCACGCCACGCCGCCGTCCCGAACGCCGCGATGCTCGCGCAGATCGCCAGCCAGGCGCGCGTCCTGCTCGGCCGATAGGCGCAAACCGAAGCCCTGCCCCGCCACATTCCCGGCGGGGCGGGAACCCATCGCGCGTCCGGCGGTTCGATGATGTCTTCCCGACAATCGCGTACGTCGCGGTTGAGTATTCACCCGCGCTTGGCCTAGAGCTACCGGGAACACGAGGCCAGCATGACCGATATCCCCAATACCCAGCCTGACAGCCGCGAGACGACGATCCTCGACGCCCCCGACCGCATGGTGAAGGTGCGCGAGATGTTCGGGATCGATTCCGACATGGAGGTGCCCGCCTTCTCCGAAGCGGACGAGCGCGTCCCCGATCTCGACCCCGCCTATGTCTTCGACGCGGACACCACGCTCGCGGTCCTTGCGGGCTTTGCGCACAACCGTCGCGTGATGGTCCAGGGCTATCACGGCACCGGCAAGTCGACGCATATCGAGCAGGTCGCGGCACGGCTGAAATGGCCGTGCATCCGCATCAACCTCGACGCGCATATCAGCCGCATCGACCTGATCGGCCGCGACGCGATCGTCCTGAAGGACGGCCAGCAGATCACCGAGTTCCGCGAAGGCCTGCTCCCCTGGGCGCTGCAGACCCCGACCGCGCTCGTGTTCGACGAATATGACGCAGGCCGCCCGGACGTGATGTTCGTGATCCAGCGCGTGCTCGAGACCGAGGGCAAGCTGACGCTGCTCGACCAGAACCGCGTGATCCGCCCGAACCCCTGGTTCCGCCTGTTCGCGACCGCCAACACGGTCGGCCTCGGCGACACCAGCGGGCTGTATCACGGCACGCAGCAGATCAACCAGGGTCAGATGGACCGCTGGAACATCGTCGTCACGCTCAACTACCTCCCCGCCAAGGTCGAGGCGCAGATCGTGCTCGCCAAGTCGGGCGAATATGACAAGCCCGACGGCAAGAAGGTCGTCGAGAACATGGTCCGCGTCGCCGACATGACCCGCAAGGGCTTCGTCAACGGCGACATCTCGACCGTGATGAGCCCGCGTACCGTCATCACCTGGGCACAGAACGCGCTGATCTTCGGTGACGTCGGCTTCGCGTTCCGGCTGTCGTTCCTCAACAAGTGCGACGAGGCAGAGCGGTCGCTGGTCGCGGAATATTATCAGCGCGTGTTCGGCAAGGATCTGCCCGAGAGCGTGATGGGCAAGGCCTGAAGCCTTGGCGAACGAAACGCCCCTCGATCGGTTCAAGGCGGTTCTCGCCGGCACCGCGCGTGCGATCGCGGAGGAGCCCGAGGTCGAGCTCGCCTTCACCGCGGACGCGCCGGCGCAGTCGGGCAAGCACATCAAGGTGCCGATGCCCGCACGTGCGCTGCCCCCCGAACAGGTCGCGGAAGCGCGCGGGTTCGCTGACGGCTTCGCGCTTCAGCTGAAGCATCACGACATCGCGCTGCACAACCGTGCCGCGCCGGTCGAGGCGGTCGCGCGTGCGGTGTTCGACGCGGTCGAGACCGCGCGTGTCGAGGCGCTGGGGTCGCGCGGCTATGCCGGGATCAGCGACAACCTCGCCATGGCGCTCGACGTCCGGCTGCGCGCCGACCCGATCACGCGCGCGCGCAACCGGGACGAGGTGCCGCTGTCGACCGCGCTCGGGCTGATGGTGCGCGAGCGGCTGACCGGGCAGGAATCGCCCGCGGTCGCCGCCCCCGGTCTCGCGCTGGTGCGGGAGTGGATCGAGCAGAAGACCGATCTCGACGCGCTGGCCTATGCGATCGACGACCAGAAGACGTTCCAGGGCCTCGCCCGCAAGATGCTCGCCGAGCTCGAGCTCGTCCAGGCGGACCAGGTCCCCGAGGAGAGCGAAGAGGGCGGCTCCGAGGACGAGGGCACTGACGAGCAGCAGCAGGACGAGGGCGACGAAGGCGACGACCAGGGCGAGGACGGCCAAGGCGAAGTCGAGGCGCGCGGCGAACAGTCCGAGCAGCAGAACGAGGAAAGCGACGGCCAGGAGCAGAGCGACGAGTCGATGGACGACATCGACGGCGAGCCCGGCGATGACGGTGAGGAGGGCATGCAGCCCGTCCGCCCCAACCGCCCGATGGCGGACATGGGCACCGCGTTCGACTACAAGCCGTGGACGACGCAGTTCGACGAAGTGATCGCCGCGACCGAGCTGTGCGATGCCGAGGAACTGGCACGTCTGCGCGGCTATCTCGACCAGCAGCTGGTCCATCTCCAGTCCGCGGTATCGAAGCTCGCCAACCGGCTGCAGCGCCGGCTGATGGCGCAGCAATCGCGCTCGTGGGATTTCGACCAGGAGGAGGGCATTCTCGACGCGGCGCGGCTCGCCCGCG
>NZ_JPDP02000086.1:0-10601 GCF_000732685.2 Sphingomonas sp. STIS6.2 | reverse complement strand
AGGTTAGCAGCGTCTCACACGGGCACACGCATATCGGACCTTCGCTCCGAGCCAAAGAGCTTCCCGATTTCACCGGCGATCAAGAAGGTCGGCCCGTTCTCGATTGCGATCCAGAAATGAGAAAGGCTACCATTATGCGACTGTCTCGATAATTGATCGATGACAAAGCAGCAAGATGGTCAGATAGCTCGGCCTAAGAAGATTAGAAGTTAAGCAATCCTTATAAGTATATAGTGATCAAATATGACCATTCAGTAACCACTTTCGCGCGACCAACAAATCCTCGGAAAAGTACATGACGTCCCGATCCACGGCAGCGCGTTGAATCTGCATGCTTGCCAACGTATGACTGACGACAATCGCTATGCGCTTTGATTTATATGCTGGATTATCGAGTATGCGCTTGAAGGCTGCCACAGCTTCTTGTGACTGTATTTGCATTGAGCGAATGTCAACGAGGGTGAGATGCTCGTTGGGTCCACAACGGAGTTGGGAGTGGGCTTCATTCCGCGCTTCTTCGAACGCACGGATATCGGCCTCTAAAAAAAACCCGGACATATCGATTTGGATGAGGCCCAGCAGTGGATCGGCAGCGATAGCGAATTCAGAAGGCATGTGAGCCGCCTAACCAGTGACAGGCCAGCGTTCCTTAACAAGGGTTAGCCTGTAAATCTCTCTTTTAATGTCAGGATTAGCGGCGGTATTGGACCGATTGATTGATTTGAACGCTGCCGGTGTAACATTCTAATAACTGCTCAGCTGTGCTTCCAGAATAAAATGTTAAAGCGGAACCGGGCCGGACTTTGGCAGCGAGGATGTCCGCGGTAATCCCAGCCCGGCGTAAGAGCTTAACGCAGTCGGTCAGGCCGCTACCGCTACCGCTACCGGATTCTCTGCCGGAAGGGCGCACTCATGCCACGGCCGAACGATATGATTGAACGTCTCGATAGGTGCAGGCTTACCCAGGTGGTACCCCTGAACCTGAGCGCACCCCTCGTCTCGGAGCATGGTAATCTGGGCCTCGGTCTCGACACCCTCAGCAACGACTGACAGCCCGAGACCTCGGCCAAGCCCAATCACGGCCTGCACGATCGCGCGTGCCTGCCGGTCGTCGGCCATGTCGCGAATGAAGGACTGATCGATCTTGACCTTGTCGAACGGGAACAGGCGGAAGTAGCTGAGGGACGAATAGCCGGTGCCGAAGTCGTCCATCGATATCTGGCAGCCGATCGCTTTCAGGCGTTGCAGGATATCGATGGCGCGGGTCGTATCGCGGATCAGGAAGCCCTCGGTAACCTCGAGCTCAAGCCTGGTCGCGTCCAGACCCGCGGTTGCAAGGACGGACATTACATCCCCAGCAAAGTCGCCACTCAGCAGCTGTACGGGCGACAGGTTGACCGCAATTTTGAGCGGAACCGACCATCGCTGTGCTTCGGTCGCCGCCATCGTTAGGATCTGGCGCCCGAGCTCGACGATTAGGCCACTTTCCTCAGCTACCGAGATGAACAAGGCCGGTGATACGTCGCCAAGGGTGGGGTGGCGCCAACGCGCGAGCACCTCGAAGCCGACGATCTGATCACGCTCAAGGCACATGATCGGCTGATAAACGGGTACGATGGCACCCTCACCAATGGCCGTCCGCAACTCGGCCTCGATCATTCGCCGCTGGTGCACCGCGTGGTCCATCGACACATCGAAGAACGAGATCGTACCTGGTCCTTCCGCCTTGGACCGGTAAAGCGCCATGTCGGCGTTGCGTAGCAGCTCGGCTGCGTTGCTGCCGTCAGCTGGGAATACCGCGACACCAAGCGACGCATCGAGATGGGCTACGCGCCCTGACAGCGTGACTGGCTCCTTGACCGTATCGACAATGCGGCTGGCCAATAGCAGTGCGCGGACCCCGTCGGGCTCACATTCACACAGGACCGCGAACTCGTCACCGCCCAACCGCGCAACGAGCGCATCATCGCCGCACGCTGACTGCAAACGCCCGGCAAGTTCCACCAGCACCTCATCACCGAAGCCGTGACCGTAGAGATCATTGACGATCTTGAAGCGGTCGAGGTCGATGCACAGGAGAGCGCCGGGGATCAGCCCTGACGATCCGTCCAACATAGCTGCCAACCGATCGGTCAATTTCATCCGGTTCGCGAGACCCGTCAGCGCGTCATGACACGCGAGGTGGCTAAGTCGGTCCTGCGCGGCGCGACCTTCGGTAATGTCCTCGGAGATGCCCAGCACGTAACGCGGTGCACTATCCAGGTCCGGGTCAATCCCAAGCTTCTGAGAACGAACCACTCGGGTCGAACCATCCGCCCTGTTGAGCGTCTCTTCTGACAGGATGGTATCCCGGCTGGCGAGGGCGATCTGGTCGTTTGCCATGAAGACGCCTGCGTCTTCCGGAGAAAACAGCTCGGCATCGGTACGGCCAAGGACGGCATCGCGAGGAAGATCGGTAAGTGCCTCGAACGCCCGATTGACGAGCGTATAGCGACCGTCTTGAGCGCCCTTGACGAAAAGTGTGACTGGCATGGCCTCTATCACCGTATCAAGCAGCGCCTGCGTACGCTGGCGTTCCTCTTCCAGTGCCTTACGATCCGAAACGTCGCGGACGATCGCCGCAAAGCCTGCCGGCAAGCCATCTTCATCCGACCAGTTCCCAAGCGAGAGTTCGATCGGAATTTCCTGCCCATCACGCCGGCAGGCGGGCAACTCGACGACCTTGCCGAACAGACGGGGCATTCCCCCTGCCGCCACCCTTGCCAACCCACCCGCGTGGCTGGCGCGATGGCGCTCGGGGACGATCAGGTTTAGCGGTTGGCCGATCGCCTCCTCGGCTGACCAGCCAAGCATATTAGCGGCAGCCGTGTTCCAGTAGGTTATCCGGTTCCCCGTGTCTGCGCAGATGATCGCGTCCGACGTCGTTTCCGCGATCAAGGTCGCGATGCGTCCAGCTGCACGAGACCGACGCAGTTCGAGATAGTCGATGACGATCCGTGCCAATCCGGCGAGCAGCGCGGTGGTGTCGGAGCTCATTGGTGGCCGGGGGACGGTATCGACGATGCACAGCGAACCAATGCGATGGCCATTGCGCGTGATCAGCGGCGACCCAGCATAATATCGGATGTGGGGAGGCCCGGTGACGAGCGGATTATCTGCGAAATACAGGTCGAGGCGGGCGTCGCAAATCTCCAGCATGCTGTCGCCGAGGATCGCCTGTCCACAGAACGCTATGTCGCGATCAACCTCGCACGCGTCGATACCGACCCGGGATTTGACCCACTGACGCCTGGCATCAATGAAGCTGACCGCGGCGATCGGTGCGCTAGTCAGGCGGGCTGCCAGGTTCGTGATATGGTCGAGTTCCGCTTCCTCGACCGTATCAAGGATGTCGAGACTGTAGAGGGAGCGTAACCGTGCCTCCTCAACCTGCACGTTATTACCCACCGTACCTGCTCCTCCTTCAAGCAGCTTAACAGTAAATTAAACAGATTAAACAACCGTTATGGTCGAAGTTTCGCCGCCCAACGTCGCAACTTGGGGTTAAGGGGACAGTGATGAGTTTTGTGCACGCTAGGTGCCAACGGACAACGAACGGCAACAATGCGTGAGAAGCAGTCCGTTCGCTTTGAGAAGCAAGGTGCGATAGCTGCCGTCGAGTGGCGTTGCGGCCTTCCTCGGAATCGAATGACGGAGTTTGATGGCAAGAAGCAGGACGCCTGCGAATATGAGGCAGGCCATAGGATCGAAACAGCTGTAGGAGTTCGTTCCATGCCCTTTCGTGTCCTGGGGATCGACCCCGGCCAGTTCAGTCACCTCTACGGGCTTTCCGACGCCGACCTCGCTGCTGAAGGAGCAAAGCGGTACGTCGTAGATAGCAAACCAGGCTTTCCCGATCGCGTTGAAGTCCGCGACATGAACATCGGGGAGCACGCGATCTTGCTGAATTACGAGCATCAGCCGGCTGATACGCCGTACCGTTCCCGGCACGCCATTTTCGTGCGCGAAGGTGCCCATCGCGCGCTCGATGCGATCGACTTCATTCCAGATGTGCTTCGCATCCGCCCTATCTCGCTCCGCGGGTTCAGCCATAACGGTGAGATGGTGGATGCCGACCTTGTGGACGGGGATGCCCTTGCACCCCTCATCGAGCAGTTCTTCGAGAATCCTGCTATCGCCTATTTGCAGGCGCATTACGCAAAACGCGGCTGCTACGCCGCTCGGATCGTCCCATTTAGGAACGACCGGCAAGACGGTCAGGACATTCCCTTTTGGGGTCGAGTTTTGGGAAGGCGAGCGTCCTCCCAAAACCAGTCATGAGTATGAAAACGGGAAACGATCGACGCCGATTACCCGATGCTGCTACCGCTCGATCTCTTTGCTCCTTGAGGTCAATCACGATGAAAATCAGTGCCCGCAATCAAATTTCAGGTCGCGTCGCGAGCATCCATCCAGGAGCCGTGAACGGATCGGTCAAGGTGGATATTGGGAACGGCATCGTCATCACCGCCAACATTACCGAGGAAGCGATAGCCGACCTCGCGCTCGGCGAAGGTGACCAGGCAACGGTGCTTATCAAAGCGAGCGATGTACTGATTGGAAAATGACGTGCGCGGCGCTGAGGTGAGGGTCGATCTGCATCTCGTCGCAATGACACTCACGCCCGCGACCGGGTATGGCCAACGTGCAGGCCACGAGACGTGCCCGGCATGGAGGCGTGCAATTGGCTATTGATGGGCCGCTGAAAATCAATGTTCAGATACTGAGAGGTTCCGACCCGGCGATCGGGCCGGGCAAGGCGCTCGTCCTCGACGCCATCGGTCGTACCGGGTCCATCTCTGCTGCCGGGCGCGAACTCAAGATGAGCTATCGGCGTATCTGGTTGCTGGTCGACAGCCTCAATCACGCGTGGATAGAGCCGGTCGTTGAAACCCGTGTCGGTGGGGGGAAATCGGGCGGTGCCCAGCTCACTGCGTTTGGTGAGCGGGTGCTGGCCAGCTACCGCGGCATCGAGGCGCGCATGGTCGCCGCAGCCAGTGGCACAGACTTCGATTGGTTGGTAGACGCTCTCAAGCCCACAGACGAAATCGGCAAATAGTCGCGACGCTTCATCCACCCGGTCGTTGCCCGAACCGAACGGTTCGCCACCGGTAGCCACCGGCAATTACTAGGGCCGAACGGCTTGGCCGCGTCGGCCCTGGTCAGCACCGTGTCGTCAGGTCGTTCCCCCATATCGGCAAGGAACCGGGCATAATCCTGGGACCACACTGGCAAAATAATGCTGGAGACATGCTCCATCTTCATGCGCTGCCAAGCGCGATATGTGGCGTCGTGGCGCTTGCACGCGCGATGGCCATGTTCGGTCAGTCGGGCGGCGCTGATTTCGCGATGCAGACAGCCACAGCTGGCGGTGCTGCCGGACCGCACGTTTCCACCTGCCGCTACGACTTCATTGCCGCAGTCGCATAGAAAGAGCCAATGCGCGTGACCGCTTCGGCTCTTGTGCGCGAAGCTGACGCCGACGAGGCGCCCGTAGCGCAGGCCGGTCATGTCGATCCTGATCTTCATGGCATGTCTGTTTCACCTGCCAGACTATCTATATTCAGTTGAATATAATTGTCGATAAGGGATAAGATTCGTTGCGTGCTGGAGCAACAATCTGTGATCGTTACGGCATACGCGCGACCATCAGCGGCAGCGTCGCGGAAGCATTACCAGCCACCTGGAGCAGGTAAGGGCCCGGCTTCAGGTCGAAATCGACCATCTTGCGCACTCCTGTGCAATCAGGACCATGGCCATGCGATATCGACGTTGCCGGTGTCGAGCCGCTTAGAACGTCGATCCACGCCCCAGCCCCCAATGCGACGCGGTAGCGACCGGCGACGGGTACGGTGAACGCAAAAATCCCGCCGCTGCTCACTGATCCGCCTGGCTTCTCCGGGCGGACGGCATAGGCAATCTTCGGCGTCGGCAGCAGCGTAGCCGAGACGCCAACGCCGAGCGGGAGCGTCGTTGCCACGGTCGCCGTAGCCCCCGCGCGAATGGCTTGCTTACGCGTCCATCCTTCCAACCCAGCGGGAAGAGGCACCATTGCGGCCGAACAAGTGACGGTCGGATGGTCCATCGCCGGCATCGCTTGGGGGGTGGCGGCAAGAGCAAGCAGTGGAATCAGCATCATGGTCGGCAAGGCCTTTTCCAATTGAGTTCTATCTGTATATGGCCGGATACAATACCCGGCAAAGCCTGCAATAGCGGCGTGCCGGTCGACAAGGGGAAAGTTCCGATGCGTCACCTGCTCTGCGCCGCCAGTTTCATAGCGCTTGCAACCCCCGCCTATGCACAGGATCGAGGCCTTCCACAGGGCGATACCGCTGCCCCGACCGGTACAAGCGTCGAGCAGGATCAGGCCGGGCTGCCCGAGATCACCGTCACGGCACGTCGTCGGGCTGAGGATGCGCAGCGTATCCCGGGTTCGCTTTCCGTGGTCGGTGGGGAGCTGCTCGACCGGTCGTATACCGTCAACACGCAGCAGCTTTCACAGCTCGTTCCCGCGCTTAACTATAGCTCTGCCAATCCGCGCAACACTGCGTTTACGATCCGCGGTCTGGGCAGCAGCGTCGTCGCGGTCAGCCAGGCCAATGACGGCCTTGAGCCGGGCGTCGGTTTCTATGTCGATCAGGTGTATCACGCCCGTCCTGCAACCGCAGCGTTCGACTTCAGCGATATCGCGCAGGTAGAGGTGTTGCGCGGTCCGCAGGGCACATTGTTCGGCAAGAACAGCACCGCCGGCGCGATCAACATCACCACGCGCGAACCGACTTTTACACCGGAAGCGACCGAGGAGATTTCGGTCGGCAGCTTCAATTTCGTTCAGGCCAGGGCTGCGGCGTCGGGGCCTATCACCGACACGCTTGCCTTTCGCATCTCCGGCGTCTCAACGCGCCGCGACGGCGTAATCGACAATGTCGTTACCGGCCGGGATCAAAACCAGACCGGCAATCAGGCCGTACGCGGGCAGTTGCTATTTAAGCCGTCCGAGATGTTCCAGATCAAGCTTAGCGCCGATTTCACGAATTTCGAGAGCAACTGCTGCACCCAGGTCTATTACCGTGTCGCCACCCGCGACGTGCCGCGCACCGCAACGCGGCAGTTCGCCGGCCCGACCGGCCTTGCCGCGCAGTTCAACTACACGCCGCCAAGCACCAACCCCTATGATCGCGTGACCGATATCGATGCGCAGCTAGGGGTCGACACCAACGAGGGCGGGGTCGCGGCGATCGCCGACTGGAACCTTGGCGGTGCAACGCTGACCTCGGTCAGCGCGTGGCGCTTCTGGAATTGGGATGCCGCCAACGATCGCGACTATACCGGCATCCCGATCCAGATCGAGCAGCACATTCCGTCGCGCCAGGATCAGTATAGCCAGGAGCTGCGCCTTGCGTCGAACGGCGACCATGCGCTCAGCTATGTCGGCGGACTGTATTTCTTCCGTCAGCGCGTGGAGGGCCGGCCAATTTCGATCTATGGCCCGGCTGCCGCCCGCTATCTGATCGGCACCACGACAGGCGCGAACGCCATTCCGGTGCCTGCCAACCTGCTCGACGGCTATGGCACCGATGGCCGGACCGACTTTCAGTCGAACAGCTATGCCGCGTTCGGCGAGGTCAACTGGCGCCCGGTCGACCGCCTGACCCTGACCGGGGGGCTGCGTTACACCTATGAGCATAAGACGGGCACATACGACACGTTCGTCTTTGGCGGTCCAGCCACCACCAGCCCGGCCCTGATCAACGCCCGGCTCGGGATCCTGCGTGGCCAGACCTATGCCGCGAAGGTCAATGACGGCGCCCTGACCGGTCGCGCCAACATCGCATGGCAGGCCACCGATAACGTGCTCGGCTATGTGAGCTACGCCCGCGGCGAGAAGTCCGGCGGTATCAACATGTCGGGTCTGCCGCTCAACGATCAGAACCTGCCGGCGATCGGCACTGCGGTCGTACGGCCGGAAAAGAACACGGCGTATGAAGTCGGTCTGAAGACCCGCCTGTTCGACAATCGCCTCACCTTCAATATCGATGCATTCTACACCCGCGTTACCGACTTCCAGACCAACGTCAGCGATACCCGCGCCGCAGCCGCGCTGCGTACCTATCTCGCCAACATTCCAAAGGTTACGTCGAAGGGCGTGGAAGCCGATGCCGTTGCGGCCGTCACGCGTGACCTGTCGGTTCGCGCATCGGTCGCTTACGCAGATGGCAAGTATGACAGCTACCCGAACGGCCCGTGCCCGATCGAGTTGATTGGCAATACAGCGGCGTCCTGCAATCTTAGCGGCACGGGTCTACCTGGTTTGCCGAAATGGTCCTCGACCGTAGGCGGTGACTATCTCCGCCCGGTCGCAAGCTTGAGCGGGAGCCTGTTCGCGCATGCCGATGCCAACTACCGCAGCAAGCAATTCGGCGATCCGACCGGCTCGCGCTTTACGACGATCGGCAGCTACACGGTCGTCAACGGCAGCGTCGGTTATCGTAGCAGCAAGGGGTGGGAGCTGGCTGTCTTCGCCCGCAACCTGTTCGATCGCGACTACATCCAGAACGTCACGATTCAAGCCGGAAATTCCGGCCTGATCCTCGCAACGCCAAGCGACCCGCGTACCATCGGTCTGACGTTCCACGCCCATCAATGACGGTCATTAGGCCAATCGGACGACGATCAGAACGATGAAACCCGACTGTAAAGGAGAGACGATGCATCAGGGAGTTATCTCACTGCTGGCCGCTACCGTGGTCACGACCATAACCGTTACACCGGTTGCAGCCGCTCCAACACCACCGCTCGTGCTGGCCGCTGCCAGCTTGCAAGAGTCGATGACGGCCGCAGCCGATGCCTGGGCGGCGAAGGGCCATGTGAAGCCGGTGATTTCGTTCGCAGCGTCGTCAGCCTTGGCGCGACAGGTTGAGGCGGGTGCGCCCGCCGACCTGTTCGTCTCTGCCGATGAGGACTGGATGAACGAACTCGCAAAACGCAACCTGATTGTCGCGAACACACGGGTGACGTTCCTTGGCAACCGGCTTGTCGTTGCTGCACCTGCGGGATCCAAGACGCGGATTCCATTGCGCCCCCCTACGGCGCTGGTCCGCGTCCTGACAGCTGGCCCGTTGGCGATGGCTGACACGCCGGTCCCCGCAGGCAAATACGGACAGCAAGCCCTGGAGCGTCTCGGGGTGTGGGGACAGGTCGCACCAAGGGTCGTGAGGGCGGAGAATGTCCGCGCGACGTTGGCGTTGGTCGAGCGAGGTGCGGCATCACTCGGGATTGTATATGCGACGGATGCCAAGGCGTCGAAGCAGGTGCGAATTGCGGGGATGTTCCCGAAATCAACACATCCGGCAATTACCTATCCGATCGCGCGACTGACCGCATCGCACAATCCCGAAGCCGAAGCGTTTCGCCGTTTCCTTGTCTCCCGTTCGGGCAAGGCGATATTCGTGCGCTGTGGGTTCTCGGCACGTTAAGTAGGGAAGCCGATTACCATTTTCCCGATTGGGAACGGCCAGAGAGACCGCCGCGGCATTCCCATTGGGATGGTAAATCGGGAATGTGAGGAATGTCGCTAGGTATCGATTTATTATACAGCGCTCAGTGCCTGAATGGCCAATCCTGAGACCGGAGCGACCGATGAAACCGATCACGTGGTTGCCCTGTATAGCACTCATCCTCACTGCTGCGGGTGACGATGGCACTATCTGCCGCAACGTGACCGGTGATCGTGACGGGCTTTTCCACACCTTTTGGAAGGACAGCGGCGAGGGCTGCCTGACGCTCGCCCGTAATGGTGGCTACGAAGTGCGGTGGGCGCTCGGGCGGCAAGGTAACCTCGTCGCTGGTCGCGGCTGGCGACAAGGCTCTGCCGATCGTATCGTCCGCTACCGTGCCAGGCGCTTTGACCCAGGATCGAACGGCTACTTGACGTTGTACGGCTGGTCGAGAAATCCGCTGGTTGAATATTACGTAGTGGACGGCTGGGGCGGATTTACGCCTCCTGGGCCCAGCGCAGTGCCGTTAGGGATCGTGCAAAGCGATGGCGGCACATACCGCATCTACCGTATGCGCCGGATCGATCAGCCTTCGATTGCAGGCACAGCCACCTTTGATCAGTATTGGAGCGTCCGGACCGACCGACGCCCGCTCGGTCGCGACAATACCATCACCTTCGCTAACCATGTCGCCGCATGGCAGCGGGCCGGGCTGAAACTAGGCTCGCTTGATTATCAGGTGTTAGCGACAGAGGGTTTCGGTAGCACAGGTGCATCGACGATCAGCCTTTTGGATGCGCGTACTCGTAAGCGACCTTAACAATATCAATCCGACATCGCGCTCGGCGGGGACACTATGACCTTCCCGAAAACGAACGGTAGGCGAGAAGGCATCGACGTTCTCGGAATCGATCCCGAATGGGAACGCCCCAACCGTCTCGCTGGCCGCTCGTTTTCGGAAACGCAGCATCTTGTCGAGGAACTGCCCGTGTGAGACGCTGCTAACCTGCAACCCAGAGGCTAGACATGAAGAACGCCAGAACCCGCTACCTGCCGCTCGTCATC
>NZ_JPDP02000085.1:0-6380 GCF_000732685.2 Sphingomonas sp. STIS6.2 | reverse complement strand
CCCCCCCCGCACGGTTTGCCGCGGTGAAGGCGACGCTGGAGGAACGGTTCGCCAAAAAACGCGTAGGTGACCGAGTTGATTCGCCAGCGGTTCGTGGACATCACCGTCCCCGCAAAATAACGCCCGCGTTTTTACACATTCGGACGACGTGTCAATAAAACGCAGTTTTCTTTACACGTCACGGACTATGTGCAAACTCTTCGGCAGAATGTTGATCGACATCCCTGCCCCATGCTGACGCCTAGCTACACCATTCCCGCCCTGCCCCCGCCGGGGCTGGAGGAGACGCCTGCGGTGCTCCGTGCGCTCGCGCAGGCGCACCGCCACCTTGCCGAGCTGAAGGGCCGCGCCGCGTCGATCCCCAACCAGGGAATTCTGATCGACACGCTCGCGATGCAGGAAGCAAAGGCGAGCTCCGAGATCGAGAATATTGTCACCACGCAGGACGAGCTGTTCCAGGCGCGCGCCTTCCCCGAGAATCCGTCGTCCCCCGCGGCGAAAGAAGTCGCGCTTTATGCCGATGCGCTGCGCCACGGCTTCAGCGAACAGCAAAGGCTGGGCGGGCTGCTGACCAACACCATGATCATCACCATGTTCCAGATGCTTAAGCGCACCGACAGCGGGTTTCGCGCGACGCCGGGCACTGCGCTCAAGAATGACCAGACCGGCGCGATGGTCTATATCCCGCCGCAGGACGCCAATGCGATCATTGCTCACATGAACGCGCTGGAGATTTTCATCAACGACGACGCCATCGGGGAAGACGGGCTTGGCGGGCGCGGGCACAGCGATCTCGACCCGCTAGTCAAGATGGCGATCATCCATCACCAGTTCGAAAGCATCCACCCCTTCCCCGACGGCAATGGACGGCTCGGGCGGATCATCAACGTACTGTACCTGACTCGGACCGGGCTGCTCGACATCCCGATCCTGTACCTCAGCCGGTTCATTACCAGCAGCAAGGCGGACTATTACCGGCTGCTGCAATCGATGCGCGATACCGGCGATTGGGAACCGTGGCTGCTCTACATGCTGCGCGGCGTCGCTGAAACCGCGCAGGAGACGCTTCGCTTGATCGAAGCAATCCACGGCTTAATGGCCGGTTTCAAGCAGCGCCTGCGCGCCGACCACGCCCGGATCTATTCGCAGGACCTGCTCAACAACCTGTTCCGCCACCCTTATACACGAATCGATTATGTGCAGACCGAGCTGACTGTGTCGCGCCCGACCGCGACGAAATATCTCGACGAGCTGGCGGAGGGAGGCTTGCTCACCAAGCACAGGATCGGGCGGAACAACTATTATATCAACCATCAGCTGGTTGCGCTGTTTGTGGATGGGGCGGTGTGATGGAGTGGGCCGTGCTCACGCTCAAGCAAGCCGGCGGCGCGTAAATTAGTTGCATGCACGCGACGCCAAATCCGGTCACTTCCGCCGACATCTTGCCGTAAATCTTCACGATCGCGCGTAGGCAGGAGACCGATCAGTTGAACCATGGGGGTAAAGCAGCGGATCAAGGTCAAATGGCGCAAGCTCAGGCGGCATGAGCCCACACCGCCTTTATATCAACCGTGGTATCGGCATTAAGCGGCATGGTTTCACGTCCTGCTTGCTAGCTCAGCCCCCTCCCCTTTCGCGCGTCGCTGCCGCTCGGCTAAATGGCGATCGTTAGGCTCGGTTCAGTTGGTTACGCGAACCATCAACTTTCTTTCAAAACGTCATATTTAAAAATGCCGCTGCGTGCAGCGGAAGGATTCATAATTCAATTGATTCTAATTCAGAGCGAAAAAGCCGAGTGGTTTCAACAAAGTAGCTCGGTTTGCCTGACCTGATGGGGGATTTTCCCTGACCGGGCGGGGGCTCAATCCTGTCCTCGCGGGGGAGGATGCCTGACCCCTTGGGGTACCCTGACCTTGTGGGGGATGACGCGCCATGCACCATCACGCGAAACTTTGGGTCGAATAACTCCGCAGGACGGGACACAATGCCAGACTAGTGTCGCTTTTAGACTGCAGTTTGCGACTCAGTAGATCTCTTCGCTTTTAAACCTCTGGAGCTACGACCCTCTCCTGACCGAATGGGGGCGCAACAGCGAAAACTCATCCTGACCTGCCTTGACGCATGAGGTCAGGTCAGGCAGCAGACAGTTTCCGCTGACCTATTTTTGATCGTATGATGGCATGGAATCCGAAGCAGGCCAAATAGCCGAAGAAGCCGAACCCGTAACAGATGAGGTCTCGCCTGGTCGAGCGATGCGCGTAGCCGCGGCTTTGCGGGCTAAAGGTGGCAATGAGTTCGCTAAGCCTGGTAATATCATTGAGGTTAAGTTCGTCAAAGGCGAGTCGCTGAGCCTTACAGCATCTCGTTTGCTGGCGCTCATGATCCTAACAGCTGGGGGTGATGCGTGGGAAGATAAGCCGCATCGAATTAGAAAGGCTGACATTAGGCGGGGCCATAAGGGTAACGAGCGAATCACGGACATGTTGGAGGAACTTCATCGGACATTGTTCGCCGTCGATGATAAATCCTGGCGGGGTAAGAAGGCGACACTTCGCTTCTCGCTCATCTCGCGGTCGCGCGAAGAGACCGAAGAGGATGGAGGCGAAGCCGGCTGGATCGAATGGGAGTTCACGCCAGACGCTCGCAAGATGATCCAGGCATCGGAAACCTATGCCGTGCTGAACCGGCAAGCAGTGCTCGGCTTCAGGTCCAACTACGCGTTGCGGTTGTATGAGCTCGGGGCCCTGCGTCTACATCGGAGGCAGGCGACTTGGCGGGGAGACATGGCAGCGCTTCGCGCCGCACTGGGGATACCGCCTGAAGTTTACACTGACTTCGCTCAGTTGCGCCGCAAGGTGCTTGAAAAGGCGAAGGCCGAGATTGATCAGCTTGCCCATTTTCGTGTCGAGTGGCGCGAGATTCGCCAGGGACGGACGGTGGCCGAGATCGAATTTCAGTTCGAGCCGAAAAGTCCGCCGGCAGTTATGGAAACGGTCGATGAGCTTGATCGCCATTCCCGTGGCCGCCGAGAACGACGCTATGGGACGGTCGAGACTCTATTGGTAGAGCAGGGGGCCGTCGCTACGCTGACCAACGCGCTCACTAAACCGGAAGAGAAAACCTTTCCTCGCGGGTCGATCCGCTTCGGCCATGATGAACTATTGGCAATCGGTCGGACACATGGGGGCGGTTGGGACATCGATATGATAGCGAACGGATTTCGCGAGCATATGGGCGAGCGAGTCGAGAAGCTTCGCGGGGTGAAGCTTGCCGCGGCTTGGAAAGGATTCTGCGAAAGTTGGGTGACAAGGCGGGGGCGCGCGATTTGAGAAAAATTGCACGCGTGCAATTTTCGCCTCCCCCATAGAGTCAGGTTAGCGCTCAAGCCGTCGGAAATGAGCCAAGAAAGCGCTGAACTTTCGAAATATGATAATTTATTGACTAAAAATCGCAATTCCGTATACCATGCCCAGCAATGCGAAAGGCGGGAGCATGTCAAATAGTCTTGAACTAGAGGAAGCTGATCGCCTTGTATCCGTTGCGACCTTAGCGAACCGCACATCTTCGGTCCTAGAAAGGCTGCGGGACTCGGCACGGAGCGCCAGAAGCGATGATCGTCGCGAACCGACCTTCACAATCGGCAAAGCGGCCGAGCTCGTCGGCCGGACCGCGGCGGCGATTCGCGATGCAGAGAAGGACGGGCGCCTGCCGGAGCCAATGCGGACTGAGAACAATCGACGCGAAAAGTATACGCTCGCACAACTCAATGACATGCGCGGTGTGTTTGGGACTCGACCGTATCGCAGCCCCGAAGATCCATGCTGCGTTGTCGCCGTGCAAAACTTTAAAGGTGGCGTCGGTAAGTCGACGCTCGCGGTGCATCTGGCGCAATATCTTGCAATCCGCGGGTACCGGGTGGCACTCATCGACTGCGACAGTCAGGCGTCGGCGACCACTTTGTTCGGCTATGTGCCCGACCTCGATCTTGACGAAGACGACACACTTTACCCCTTTCTTCGCGAGGGGGAGCGAACATCTCTCGACTATGCGCTCCGCAAAACTCATTTCGACGGCCTAGAGCTTATCCCGGCGAACTTGAGGTTGTTCCAGTCCGAATATGAGCTCGCGGCACGCATGGCGCGCGGTAGCGGGGGCTTGCTTGATCGGTTGAGAGAAGGGATCGAAAGCATCTCGGATCGCTTCGATGTGATCGTAATGGATCCCCCACCCGCCCTGGGTGCGATTTCTCTGTCGGTGCTGCGCGCGGCAAATTCATTGGTCGTGCCCGTGCCGCCAACAGTTATGGATTTCTCCTCCACAGCTGCCTTTCTTTCAATGCTGGACGAGACGATCGAGCAGCTTGCTGAACGCGGTCTAGCGCCTGAATTGCGGTTCCTCCGGTTTGTCGCGTCGAAGGTCGACGAGAACAAGTCGATGCAGAAGGAGCTTTTAAACCTGATGCGGACGCTGTTTGGCCATGCGATGGTGCGCACGCCGCTCAAGGATTCCGCCGAGATCGATAACGCGACCGCTCGGTTGATGACGGTTTATGAACTCAATGGGCCGGCAACCAGCTCTGCAGTTCGTAACCGCTGCCTTGCGTATCTGGACGGCGTGAACGGCGAAATCGAGGTCGATATACGGTCGATGTGGCCAAGCCATCAGAAGCGCTTGCGCGAGGCCGCGCTGGCATGAGCAAGGGAAATTGCACGCGTGCAATTTTCCGTAGAACATGAATCGCATGCGTACAATTGCGAGCGAAGGGAGGCTCACATGAGCAGGAAAAACAGCAGCTTCGCCGCTGATCTCGCGGCTGGAATTGACCTTACGAGCGAGGCGGCACCAGCGCGACGGTCCGGCATTGCAACGAACGTCTTGACCGGTAGGACCAATCGACTTGCTGATCTTGCATCAGGTGCGGTGGTGACGCGCACCCATGAGCTGGTCGATCCGGCCCGTTGCCGCATGTGGGCCGGGCATAACCGTGAATACGGTCTGCTCAACGAGCAGCGCTGTGAGGACCTGATCGAAAGCATCAAGGCGCAAGGCCGGCAAGAAATTCCGGCAATCGTTCGTCGTGTCGTGGGCGATCCAAATTACGACTTCGAAGTGATATGCGGCGCACGCCGGCATTGGACCATCAGCTGGCTGCGGTCGCACAACTATCCGGAATTCAAGTTCCTGATTGACGTCCGCGAGATCGGTGACGAGGAAGCGTTTCGCCTTGCAGATATTGAGAACCGTGCGCGGGACGATCTAACCGATCTAGAGCGCGCTAGGGATTATCTACGAGCGCTCGATGCCTATTATGAGGGGCGCCAGAAGACGATGGCCGAACGCCTCAAAGTCTCTGAAAGCTGGCTGACGCGTTACCTCGATCTGGCCCGGCTACCGACGGAGCTGACGAGGGCCTTTACCGAGACTCAAGAACTGGGAGTCCGCAACGCGATCGCACTCAAGTCTTTGCTGAAGCCGGAGGATCGTAGGGAGCGTGCGTTCAAGGAAGCGGGGCGTCTTGCCAAGGCGCAAGAAGAGGGCGGACAGCCCATGCCGGTGCTGGAAGTGATCAAAGCCCTGACCTTAGCGGTTGATCCCCCCAAAAGGTCAGGATCCCCCAAGAAGTCAGGATCGACGACAACGACCGTTTCGAGCGAGGGAGGGAAGCCGGTACTTAAAGTCGAGGGTGCGGACCGGAAGGGCGTGCGGCTTACGCTTCTGAACAACGGCGGCGCATCGCGTGAGGACGCAGAGCGCGCGATCCGCGAGGTACTGGATCTCTATTGGGCGTAAGCGAGGGGCCGACGAGGCGAGCACCGTTCACTGAGTTCGGGACGCTACCGACCTTCCGTCCTGGCCGGAAGCAATTGAGCGGACGCTCCGCAAGGAACATTCCCTGCGCTCCGTCATCCGTAACCCGTGGATCGCGATGTTGACTTCGCTAAAGGCAAGCCTGTGCGTATGGCGCGGATCTGAGGGTCACACACGGTTATCTGGGCGGTCCTATCCGCGGGCATCTGTGCCAATTCGACTCAAGTAGGCCGTCAAAAGCGACGGTGCCGCTTTGGCCCTTCCACGCAACTACGGCAGCGGGTAGCGGGCGTGAGAGATCGGGCGCTCGATAGCAGCTACGGGTATGGAGCCGGCATACGAAGGCGGCAGGAGTACGTTTGGGGCCTTAGGGTCAGGACGCATTGATGTGAGAGGCGCGATCTGATTCAGGCTCCGTAAGAAGAGCGTGGATGAGCGACCTGTACTAACTGACGGATGAGCAGATGGCGCGTCTGCAACCGTATTTTCCCAAGAGCCATGGCAGGCCTCGGGTCGATGATCGGCGGGTGCTCAGCGGCATCGTTTTCGTCAATCGCAACGGGCTACGCTGG
>NZ_JPDP02000084.1:0-1526 GCF_000732685.2 Sphingomonas sp. STIS6.2 | reverse complement strand
CGGCGGGCGGACTGAGCGTTTCCGCGGTAAAGCCAGAACATCTGCTCTCAAGTTGACTCATAAAAAGACAGTCTAAACACCGAGGAAATATTCTATCTAAACCTAGGCGATTGGAAATCGCAGATTGTCATGACTAAGTCATCGGGTGGTCTGCCTACTTTCTGGGAACGACGATTTACCGCCTGCCTAAGACGCACTGTGGCGCCAACCGGCGAGGAGCTTTGTTCCAACGTTCGAAAGCGCTTCAGCGCGGCGGGCGACAACCGGCCTTTGAACACTCGCGCGTCTGGCAAAACCACGCCCGGAATGCCGTCCGCGACGAGTTCAATCTCAAACGTGCCGTCGTCATTTACCATCACAGTGACCTAATCGGTGCTGACGACTTTTTTCACCCGGTGCATGTTCGGGGCAAGCCAGCATGGCAATGCCATTGAGGAGTTTCGCTGTATCGGTAAGCCAATCGTGACGAAAAGGTTTAGAACGCGACGTCGCGTTTACTCATCGTATACAAGCCCCGAATGACTGCGAGTAACGATTCCTGCCGTTGCAAAAGGGACCCCCTCGCGACGGCAGCAAGTGCTAGGACGGCGATCCCGATATCCGATTCTTTCGAAAAAGCCCCCTGACGCCCCGATCGCCGCTCCGTCGGAGACGGCAGCAGCGCCGGGTGCCTTTCTAAAAGCTGACTTTTCCTAATTACTCATCAAGCGGCACATGTGAGCTAGGCAAAATCACCAAGCTTGTCGGCATTATCGTCAGGCAGGTTATGCTCCGCCGGGTTATCGCTCAGCGTTCCAAAGCCTGGCTCTGTGGACATATCGCCGAGGTCGGGCTCGTTGCCAGGAATGCGTGTCGGATTCATGGTTTTTCCTTTGCTGCCCGATGGAAACGCACGAGCATGGGATTACGGCACCATCAACGGCTCGCTGTGCGACGAGCAGCTCAACGGCGAGGTCTTCTACAAACTCGCCTAGGCACGATTGCTGATTGAGGCGTGGCGGCGCCATTAAACTCTGTCCGGCCGCACAGCAGTCTGGGCTACTGCCCGCGGGCACGAGAAGCGGCGACACCACCATTGCCGGCCTCCGGTTCCACTTCGCTCCACCTACGCCCGGCAATGGCGGCGGAAACGAAAATGCACTCACTAACTATTTGTATTACCCGGGGGTGGCTGCTTATGTGCGGAAAACCCGGTCGCAATCACGATATGCGACAAACAGGTGTTTTCTGCACATATTATTCCAATAGCCGGCAGCAGTTTCCATGTCGCGAAAGTCAGAATATTTACGACAGGGTCATGTTTGTCCACGCCATTTTGCGGTCGTTTTGACTGTAGGTTAGATAGTCGACAGCGAAAAAGCCGCCTTGTATGAAGGTGTGGTGCGTTTTGAGTATACCTTTGGAAGACTGATAGCCGAGGCGACTTAATTCCGGCCATCCGCTGACCGCCAGATAGCGCGCAAAAAATTAGACGTTCGTTCATATGCCAACAGGCTAGGTGTAGCCCTCCGGCACAATCAGAATGT
>NZ_JPDP02000083.1:0-1254 GCF_000732685.2 Sphingomonas sp. STIS6.2 | reverse complement strand
CGCTGGCGCTGCCGTTCCACCTGATGATCACCTATACCGGTCTGGTCACGCTGATGGCGCTGCTGATGCCGTGGGCGGTCGTTGCGAACTACACGGACGAGCGCACGGTGTTCGCGACGCTGTTTCCGACCGCTTCGGTGGTCGAGCGGACCGGCCGTCCCGCACCGCTGATCGACCTGCGACTGATCGCCGCCGATGCCGAGCGCCGCCTCGGTGCCCCCGCCAGCTTCATCGAAGTCAGTGATCCCGGCGACGCCGCTGCGCGCGTGTCGGTCAGTCAGAGCGCCAGTTCGATGCTGTCGTCGCGGACGCCGCGACTGACTTATGACGGCGTGACGGGGCGCCTCGTGTGGCAATCGCCACCACCGGGTGCGGCGGCCGAGACTGCCGGTGCGATGATCGGGCTTCATGCCGGACGGTTTGCGGGTAACGGAGGGCGCTGGCTTTATTTCCTGTGCGGGATCGCCGGCACGCTGATGATCGCGAGCGGCCTCGTGCTGTGGACGGTCAAGCGTCGCGAACGCCTGACCGACCCGGCCCGACCACATTTTGGGTTCCGCTTCGTCGAACGGCTCAACGTCGCTGTGATCGGCGGGTTTCCGCTCGGAATCGCGTGCTTCTTCTGGGCCAACCGACTGCTCCCGGCAACACTCCGCGGACGCGCCGATTGGGAGATCCACGCGCTGTTCATCGCCTGGGCTGCCGCAGCGCTGACGGCCTTTGTCGTCAGGCCGGCGCGCGTTTGGCCTTCGCTATTCGCGGCGACCGGTTGGCTGCTCGTTGCGTTGCCGGCGTACGACATCGTCGCAACTGATCACGGAATGTTCACGTCCCTTGCGATTGGCGACCTGATGATCGGGGGCATCGGGGCGACGATAGTGGTGTTCGGGATCGGATTCATACTGCTCGCGCGCCGCGTCGCACGCTATCAACCAAATCCGAAGCGCGTGCGCAAAGCTGCTGCGGCCGCAACGTCCGCAACAATGCTGGAGGTCGCTGAATGAGCATTGTGTCGTTTCTGCTTGCAATGGCAGGATTCGTATTGCTCGGCCTTGCTACCGATACGCATCATCGTCGCCGGTTCGGATACTCTCTGCAGGGAAGACGATGCACGATGCTACGCATGGGGGGCTGGCTTGCGCTGGTCGCGAGCGTGGCACCTGCGATACTTGCTCGAGGGTGGATCTTCGGCCCGATCTTGTGGGTAGGCGCGATCATGGCGGGTGCCGGAGTCGCCTTCCTTACGCTCAACTT
>NZ_JPDP02000082.1:0-11629 GCF_000732685.2 Sphingomonas sp. STIS6.2 | reverse complement strand
AAACCGCCACGACGGGCGCCCTCCTCATAAGTGTGGCGATCCTCGTCGGGAAGGAACGCATTCTTGATCGACGACCACATTCCCTGGTCCTCGGTCGACTGGCTGCCGGCGGTGTCGCTCATGCTCGACTGACCGTGAACGCGGACATTGTCCGCATCGAGATTGGCGGCGAGCAGGCGCTCGCGGCCGGCATCGGCGTCGGCGCGGGTATCGAACATCGCTGTGATGGTACGTGACATGGGAATTACCTCTTCTTCGGTGGGGGGGAAGTGAACAGGGATGTCAACGCTGGAGGACGACCAGCTCGGTACGCCGGTTTTCGGCCTGACCGGCCGCGGTGGCGTTGCTGTCGACGGGGTTGGTTTCCCCGCCCGATGCGGTTTCGATGCGGTCAGCTTCGATGCCACCGGCGACGAGGCTTGCCTTGACGCTGTCCGCGCGACTTTTACCAAGCGCGGTATTCGCGTCGCTTGCACCGCGAGCATCGGCATAACCGACGACCCGCATGCGCGAGGTCGGGTGCTGCTTCAGCGTTGCGATCAAGGCAGCGACTTCAGCCTGGTCCTCGGTACGAACAATGTTGCCCGCCGTATCGAAATTGAGCTTCTCGAACACGAAGGTCCGTGGCAGCGGCTCGCTGCCGGCAAGATACGCGCCGACGGTCGACGTGCCGGCCGGAACCGCAACGACGGTTGGAGCCGGAGGTGCGACCGGTTCGGCAACCGGGACAGCAGCAGGCGCAACTTGGGCGACGGGCTCGTCGCGACCGCAACGGCTAAGCGCGAACAGCAAGGCAAGCAGGCCGAGCGCCAGCGCCAGCCATGCCAGCCAGTTGGTCTTCTTTTCCGTCTTGCCGACATGGATGTGGCTGGGCGGGGCGCCCTCGCCCTTGCGGTTGTTGTTTGCCACTATTGCTCTCCTGAAAAGGTGGACTCGTCGCGTTCGATTTCCGCGCGCATGACGCGCCGGGTCGTGTCGACTTCGACGGGTATTGTGGCGGTGGTCCGCCGCATTCTGATTTCTTCGACCAGAAACAGGCGCTTCTCGATCACGAGCCGCTCTTCGACGATGGGTACGATCAGGAACTCGCCTTCCTCCCGCACGGTGGGTGCGGTATCGACCTCGCGACCGATCGCGATCCGCTCGACATCGACGGTTTCTCGCTGGAGGGTATCAGCAACCCGCACCTGCTCGTCATCGACGAAGGTGCGAACCCGAACGCGGCCGGTCTCGACGACGCGCTTCTCGATCCCCACCACCTCTTCGACGAGAGGGATGCGGAGATCGCCAGGGTCGGTTTCACCAGTCACAGCGCAGCTCCCGGTCCGGCCAGGACGCCGCAACCTGCGGCCGCTTTCGTCACCTCTATCGGAACCTTGGCGTCGTTGAACTGCGACGACACCCGGACAAGATCGCTGACCGTCAGCCGACTTGGAGTGACATCGCCTTTGTTTACGGCACGGGCGGCACGGCCGAGTTGTTGGAGTTGACCGATCGACAGGTTGGCTTCGAGGCGATCACCCATGCATCGTGCCTGGCGTTCATCCAATCCGTAGCGGACGAGGCCCGTCGCGATCTTGTCTGAGGGGTGCATACATCCAGCCAAACCCATCGCCAGCGCCAGTGCGCCTGCCGGCCATGCCAATTTGCGAGACGCAGTCGTCGATTTGGTCAACATCGATAGTCCTCGCGGGGGAAGGTCAGCCCGGAGCCGAGTGGCGGTGTCCCCGCGATGTTGATACCCTGACTCATAATAGCCGTAGTGACGCAGAATCGTCAGATGGACTGATGCATCCGCACTTTTAAGCCACTAGTTTTTCTGGTTGACGAAAGCTCGATGCGCTAAGTCGAAGGAGCGGCCTTCGGATCAGGTGCGCCTATGTCAGAACTCTGCTCAGCCTCGCCCGCCTTCTCGGCAGCACCCTCGGCCTGAACCGCTGGATCGCCGATGAGCATGCCGATCGCTTCCTTGATCGACCCCTTGACCTGCTTTGTCGCGTGGTCGGTACGCTTGGCCATGCACGATCCTGTCATGAGCCGGTCTGCTCGGATCGAGGGACCGGCGGTTTAGTAGTAGAGCCGCCTTGGCAGGCACGATACATGCGGCTGGATCAGTTATCCTGATGCAGCGATGTCGCCTACGACGTCTTCGCGGTTTTCCCGTGATTGAGGCCCCGCTCGCGCGCCCACACGATGGCAGCCCCGCGCTTGTTGACGCCGATCTTGCCGTAGATGCGCGCGACGTGATTGCGCACGGTGTTGCGCGACATGTTCAACGCATCCCCAATCGTCGCGTCATCGGCTCCCTGGCAGATATACCCCAGCACCTGCCTCTCCTTCGGCGTGAGGTCGGCCACCTCCTTCCTGTGCTCTGCCGATGAGGGTGGTGACCGTAGATTGGCGAGCTTCTCGACCAGCGCGCGGCTGAACCAGCTTGCATCCTTCATCACCGCCTCAATCGAGGCGAGCATTTCAGCCTCGGAATGGCGCCGATCGGAGATATCCTGAAGCACCCACAGCACGCATGGACTGCCACCACCTTCGATGAGCGATGCCGAGACGAGACAATCGATCAGGACGCCGTCGCGGCCGCGGATCCGTGCATCCAGGTTTGCGATAAGCCCCGTGCTACGAAGGGCGGCTTCCATCGACCGCCGGATGGACGGGGTTTCCCATAGGTCGAGCTTGGCCGCGCACTGGTCGGTGATGGCTTCCGGGTCATAGCCGGTCATCCGCTGGAACGCGGGATTGATGTTGATGAGTTTGAGGTCCTCAGGCGACGTCATCATCATTGCTGCTGGCGCCATGTCGAAGGTATGATCGAAGCGCGCTTCGCTATGAACGAGCGCCGTCTCCGCGACGCGGCGACGCTCGAGGTCGGCCATAGTGAAGAGCATGCAATCTTCGTCGTGCAACTCGATTGGCTGGCCGGCGATGATCACCAGTCTCGTGCCCCCGCCCGACATCCCGAGCTCGGCCTCCATCTGTGGAACGGTGACGCCATCGTGGAGACACCGCTTGGCGACGTCGGGTTGGTCGGCACCGTTGAACAGGTCGATCTCGTACACGCTTCGACCGATGACCTCACCGCGATTGTAGCCGGTAAGGTCGAGGAAGCCCTTGTTGACCTTGATGAAGCGCTGATCGCTCAGCCTGCATATGAGGGCGGGTGCGGGATTGGCGTTGAAAGTTTGCTCAAACCGTTCTTCCGCCTCGAAACGGTCGCTGACGTCCTGGATGATCAGGACCAACCGCTCGGGGCCGCCATCCTCGTCGGTCATGACGAGGCTGCGGACCTGGTGGGTCCATTGCGGCTCATCAGCGCCGTCGGGCGTCACTTCGACGACGACTTCGGCGAAAGTCTCGCCTGCGACCACCCGATCAACGGGGTAGCGACCGTCGTCGAGGATACGATTGTTCCGATAGCGTAAGTGGAACCGCCGTCGGTACTCGGCCACGTCCTGGCCCAGCTCCTCGATGGTACGAACGCCGTGCGCCTTGAGGGCAGCATCATTCGCCCAGCGCAGCGTCTGGTCCGGATCGATCAGGATCACGCCTTCGGACAACCCCGAAACGATCTGCTGGAGGTTCTGAAGGTCGGACTCCTGACGGGCGTCGGCGCTCACATTCTTTCCTTGCTGACCGGACATGCCGCGACCTGTCATTCTAACGATCCGTCCATACCGTTGCGACCCGACAAGAGAAATCTTGCTAGCCGTCCACGGACAAAAAACGAGATGCGTTTGTATTAGGATATCTGACGCAAGGGTTCCTATCGGCCGCGCTGCCGAGTAAACTGAAGTTGCGCAGCGCGCTGAGCCGCATTTCCTCATTTACCATATGATCAACAGCTTTTCCACGCCAACGTCCCTCAGAGCGCTCAACTGACGGCATTCGATACGTTCGAAACTCAGCACATTTGCAACAACGGAAAGCTTGATGCTGATGCTGGCAAATGTTGACAACCATCTCGGCATCGGAAACGCAGCAGCATGTCCTCGACCCCGACCCGCAACGTCGCCCTGACGACGGAACTCGAAACGTACATCCGCTCGCAGGTCGCATCCGGGCGGTATAGCAGTTCCAGCGAGGTGGTGCGCTCGGCGCTGCGCCTGATGATCGAGCGCGACGAGGCCCGCAACCAGGGGCGACGCTATGCACAATAATGCCGGGGCGACTGTCCCTCCCTTGATTGGGGGCGGCGAGATGGGACAGCGCGTTCGTGAGACCGATTGGTCAACGACGCCGCTGGACGCATACTCGACCTGGCCGGTTTCGCTTCGCACGTCCCTGTCGCTAGTGCTCAACACGAAGGGTATCGCGGCGCTTTACTGGGGTCCAGAGCAGCGGCTGCTCTACAACGATGCCTATGCGGTAGCACTCGGCGATCGCCATCCAGACGCGTTCGGCCGACCGATGCCGGAAGTGCTGTCCGACATTGCACCGGTACTGGGGCCTCAGGTGGCGGGTGTGCTCGCGACCGGCCAGGGCTTCGCCATCGAGAATCTGTCGATGGTGATGCGGCGTCATGGCCGCGACGAGGTGACGGACTGGACGTACAGCTTCTCGGCGGTTCAGGGAGAAGGCGGCGCTTTTGCAGGCGTTCTCCTTCTCGCGACCGAGATGACCGAGCAGCGGCGCGCCGAACGTCAGCGTGAAAAGGCCAAGGCTGGTCTGAGCCAGCGTGAAGCACACTGGCGCGGTCTGTTTGAGCAACTTACCGAAGGCTTCATGCTCGGCGAACTGGTCCGCGATGCGGATGGTCGAGCCATCGACTGGACCTACCTCGATGTTAACGCGGCCTTCGGTCATCTGGTCGGTATCGAACCCGAAACGGCGGTAGGCCGAACGGTTCGACAGATCATCCCTAGCATCGAGCAGGCGTGGATCGACGAGATGGCGAAAGTCGTCGACAGGCGCCAGGCCTCTACCTTCACCCGTCAGGTGGGATCGCTCGGCCGCTGGTACGAGGGCCACACCTTCCCGCTCGAAGGGGATCGCTTCGCCGTGTTGTTCCTGGAGGTGACGGAACGGCTGGCGGGCGAGCGGCAGTTGCAGGACAGCCGCGATCGGTTCGCCGCTCTGGTGCAGGCCTCCTCCGAAGCGCTCTACTCGATGAGCCCCGACTGGAGCGAAATGCGCCAGCTGTCGGGCGGCGGCTTCCTGGCGGATACGGCGACGGCCGAGCCCGACTGGATGACCAGGTACATCCACCCCAACGACCAGCCTGCGGTCCGGGCCGCGATCGACCAGGCGGTTCGCGAAAAGGCGCCGTTCCGCTTCGAGCATCGTGTCCGCCAGCCGGACGGGTCGATCGGCTGGACATCGTCGCGTGCCGCACCGATCTTCGGCGACGATGGCGAGATCGTCGAGTGGTTCGGTGCCGCGTCGGATATCACCGAGCAGCATCGCACCAGGAGCGAGCTGGTGCGCGTCGACCAGTATCGCTTCGGCCTGGCTGAACTGAGCGACCGGCTGCGCGTCATCGTTGACGTTGATGCAATGCAGGCCGCGGCGGCCGAACAGATTGGCAGCCTCCTCAATGTTGCTCGCGTGGGCTATGGCACAATTGCGGGCGACAACGAGACGTTCACGGTATCGAATGACTGGACCGCACCAGGCTTCCCGACGCTTGCCGGGACCTACACGCTCGAGGAGTATGGCCTATACGCGGCCGATCTTCGCGCTGGGTCGATCGTCGTTATCAATGACGTGAGGAGCGATCCACGCACCGCCGGCAATCCCGAGCCCCTGATCGCGCTATCGGTCGGCTCGCTCATCAACTATCCCATCGTCGAAGCGGGCCGCACGGTCGCCATTCTCTACGTCAACGACCCTCTGTCACGAACATGGCGCGAGGACGAGATCGCTTTCATGCGCGAAGCCGGGGACCGGCTTCGCCAGGCAGTCGAGCGGCGCCGTGCCGAGCTGGAACTGCACGCTCTCAATGTGACGCTGGAGGAGCGCGTCGAGGAACGATCCGCCTCGCTGCAACTGTTCCGGAACATCATTCAGTCCGACGCCAAACCTGTCGGTGCCTTTGACACCGAGTTCCGGGTGATTGCGTTCAATTCGGCACTCCAGTCTGAGTTTGCTCGCGTCTACGGCCATACCCTTCAGGTGGGAGATGTGTTTCCGGACCTGTTCCTGCCCGAACAGGACGCTACGATCCGGGGCTCTCTTGCTCGCGCAATGGCTGGCGAGTCCTTCACGATCACTGATGCCTTTGGTCATCCGGACCTCGCGATTCCCGTCTGGGAGGTCGCCTACAATCCGCTGCGCGGGGTCGATGGCAGCATCATCGGTGCCACTCAGCACGGTGTCGACGTATCCGAGCGGGTGGCGGAGCAAGCCGAGCTTACTCGGACCCAGGAGGCGCTTCGCCAGGCCCAGAAGATGGAAGCAGTCGGCCAGCTGACTGGCGGGCTCGCGCACGACTTCAATAATCTGCTGACCGGCATGATGGGCAATCTGGAACTGCTCCAGCTGCGCGTCGCCCGTGGCCGGCTCGATGATCTCGATCGTTTCATCCACGCCGCACAAGGCGCGGGGCGACGTGCCGCATCTTTGACCCAGCGGCTACTCGCCTTCTCACGTCGCCAGACGCTCGACCCCAAGCCAACCGACATCAACCGGCTGATTGCCGGTTTGCAGGACATGCTGCACCGAACAGTTGGGGCAACAGCGGATATCGAGGTTATTGGCGCTGCCGGGCTCTGGGCAGCCGAGACTGACGCGGGTCAGCTCGAGAACGCCATCCTCAACCTTTGCATCAACGGTCGCGACGCCATGCCCGAAGGCGGCAAGCTGACAATTGAGACGGCGAATAAATGGATCGACGACCGGACCGCTCGCGATCGCGACATGACACCCGGGCAGTACATTTCGATCTGCGTCACCGACACGGGCACCGGTATGTCCGAGGCGACGATCGCGCGTGCGTTCGAGCCGTTCTACACAACCAAACCGCTCGGTCAGGGCACGGGCCTGGGCCTGTCCATGATCTACGGCTTCGCCAAGCAATCGGGCGGGCAGGTCCGCATCTATTCCGAGGTCGGACAGGGCACAACCGTCTGCATCTACCTGCCGCGCCACCACGGCGAAGCAAGCGAGCACATCGAAGACGATGCGAGCACCCTTACCGAAGGTGCCGGCGGTCAAACCGTGCTCGTAGTGGATGACGAGGCGACGATCCGTCACCTGATCGACGAGGTACTGGATGATCTCGGATACACGGTAATCGGCGCAGCGGATGGTGCGGCGGGCATCAAGGTTCTGCAATCCGGAGCCAAGATCGAACTGCTCATCACTGACGTGGGTTTGCCGAACGGTATGAATGGCCGACAGGTGGCGGATGCAGCTCGCGTGTTGCGGCCCGGATTGAAAGTGCTCTTCATCACCGGCTTTGCGGAGAACGCGGCGGTCGGCAACGGTCACCTCGAACCCGGCATGGAACTGCTCACCAAGCCGTTCACGCTGGAGGCACTATCATTGAAAGTCGCCGAGATGCTCAAGCCGCCCGCTTCATAGGATCAGGGGGCAGGATTTGATCCCGAAAGTGGCAATCTGCCCTCGACCGTTAACCGCCTTAATTATTGCAAAAGTTGCGACATTGGCGATGTGCGAAAGTCAGGACATCCGCGACATCCTTGCCGGATCCCAATTTAGAATTGGGCATAGTTCCGTCGGCAAAACCGTCAGCTAAGGATTCCGGTTTCCCCATGTCGTTTAGGCCATTTCGAGAAAATCGATTTGAGAACAGATTTCGAGAAAACGGCGCCCAACACCAGTGCTTTCAGGGCGTTGAGCTGGGGATTCTCACTCGACCTTCGTTTTCGGGAATGCCTCGGCCCTCTCGATCGCCGTTCCCTTGCGAGGCAGCGGGCCGTCTTGATTGCCGTACCCAATCAGAAATGCTTGACGTTTTATTAATGCCATTCGCCTAGAAATGAACCGTTGTGCCAGTATTAATCGGGAGGCTGAGTATGCAAAGGGCGGCTGCACATGTGATAGCGCTCTTTAGCTGCTTGGCAATATCGCAGGCTAGCACCGGAGAACATTTTCCTTCAACTTCGTACGGTGCATTCAAGCAAGATATTGCAGCATCTGGCTTTTGTCACTTATCGAGTAAAGGCTTAGAGACAAGATCCCTTCACGTCGTGCAAGTAAATCGATCAAGTGATGGCGCGACAGTTAAAGTTCGACTTCACACGCAAGCTGCACCCATCGTGATACTTGCATCTTCAACTAGCCCAATAAATTGGCGATTCTCCAACGCCAAAATGGCGAATGTACAGCGGGTAGTCATAGTTGGTCGCCATGCACGGGTTTTCGGTCTTGCATCTGGCACGCCGGTTTCTCACTGCCGCACCAAGCGTAAATCGCAGGCGTATTCGGGCTTTGTTATTGATCGAGTAGCGGACGCGCTCGCAGTGTCGGTTGAGAGCGTACAACGTCAATGGATCCTACACAAATCAGGCTTCGATATTAGGCCGAGGCCGTACCCTAGTACGGAGAATTCAGAGTGGGATCGCTGTCGCCTTGATGCCGACTTTGGAGGGTTGAACATCACCCGAGACAAAAGCACGGACTTGGAAGCGTGCCGAAAGATATGTGATGAGACCGGTGTGTTAGACAGAGGCGCTGGACGTGCAGTGTGTGTATACGAAGGTAAGCGTATCAAGGCCTATCCGGCGCGTCCGGGGTATGAGTTACGACAGTGCAGGCTTATCGCAAGAGACGGCAGGAATATAATAAGTATATCGCTGACACCTCTGCCCGAATGTAGACGGCACGTCTGCTCCACGGGCAAGATGTATATATCCAGTGGGGTCAAGAACCACTGGTCCAGTCAATGCCTTTATACCGGTGATGTCATTGAAAGATTCCGCTTTCGAAAAGATAATCTGCCGAAGTGGGCGCAATGAATCGGCGCTCGATGGCAAGAACGAGTTTCCCATTTCGTGATCGATTCCGGGAACGCCCGCGCCGTCTTGTCTGCCGTTCGGTTTTGGGAAGGAGAGAGCGACGGCGCATACTGAGAGACAATGCTGACGCCTTGTTACGTGGCTCCAGCCGTTGCATCATCCTTCAATGATGACGTTCGGCTTTTCTACGCTACTCGACCTTTTGAGTTGGATCGTAGCCGTAACGCTGGGTGCGAAAGTTCTGGCAACGCTCATACTGCTCAACTTCGACAAGAGCGTTTGGGATCGGCCAGGGTGGGGGGCGATCCTTTGGTGGTCTACCAAGATCACACCAATAATCGCGGTGCCTTGCGTCATCTGCATCGCGTGGTTGCAAGGCATGACTGATCAGATTTGGATTTTTGTAGGATTGATGGTGTTTGTAATGGTCGCGGTGCCGTGGAAAATCCGCCAGCGCCGAGCGCGGATAGCCGATCGGGCAACCGTTAAATCAAGCTCGTAGTATCAAACCCTGGAATGCTCACCGCCTGACCATTCCCAAAATTCGATCGTTTCCAAGAACGCCCGCGCCGTCTCGCGCGCCGTTCCCATGCGGGGAGCTACCAGTTGCGTGATGAGCTTGGCCCGCTAACCTCCGCTTCTGCAATCGCCTGATCCCACAGGAAGGTTGCTTCCTCAAAGCAGGAGATATGGTTTGTCGCGGTTCCGGTTCGTCGTGCCCTCTCTCCTTGCAATCAGCATCGCCGGTGCGGCCTGCGGGCAGATTAGCAAGGCCAACAATTTGCCTGCCAAGGTTGTCCTCCCGAAAAATGAGCGGGCGGGCACGTGGCAGGCTCCTAAGGAGGGGGTTCAGACGCCGCTCTGGCCTGCGAGCACGTCTCTCGCCAAACCGGACTCCGGCGATCGGCCTGAGGGGACCGGTAATGGGACGGGACTTGTGGGAGGAAGTAAATGGCATTGGGCGAGCTATGTCACCCGGCCCACAATGACTCTCTATCGTTCGAAGGGGCGTAACGTCGGCACCGCGATGCTGGTCATGCCGGGCGGCGGTTTCGAAGTCATAGCGACTGATTTAGAGGGCACCGAAATCTGCGATTGGGTGGTGCAACAGGGTATGACCTGTGCGGTGCTGAAATATCGGGTGCCGCAAGCGTGGCCGCAGGGACAACGGCCGAAGGTGCTATTGGGTCTGGAGGACGCACAGCGCGCGATGGGGCTGTTGAGGGAGCAGGCAGCATCCTACGGGTTCGATCCGCATAAAGTCGGTGTGATCGGCTTTTCAGCGGGTGCTTATTTGGCAGCGAGCCTGAGCAACACGGATGAGCGCACCTATCCGCTGACGGATGCGGCTGACCAGCAATCGCCCCGGCCAGACTTTGCGATCGTCGCCTACACGGCGCGTATGCTAGACGACAGCAAGGGCAGGAACAGCCTTGAACTCAAGCCATGGGTGACAATCAGCCCGAAGGCACCGCCCACGTTTATTCTTCACGCCATGAACGACCCTACTGACCCAATCCGGCAACCTATGGCCTATGCCTTGGCACTCAGTGATGCCGGCGTGCCAGTCGATATGTGGCTTTATGCCAAGGGAGGGCACGCTTTCGGAATGCGGCCCACGGCTGATCCGATTTCGCGGGAATGGCCCGGACAGGTCAAGCAATGGCTGCATAACATCGGCATGCTATGATCGAGAAGAAGCGGTGAGCGACAGCCTACTGTAGATGTCAGCGATCTCGCCGAGGTGTTCTCAATTTCGCGCCCAACTGTGTACCGCACGCTCGGACGCCAACCCGCTGCACCTGCTGCAAAGACGGCGTAATGGCAGCTAACGGATGTTGCCGTAAGCTCGTTACTGCGGAGGTGAAGCAGTCACTTCGACGCCGAGGTTAAGCGCCCCCGCATAAGGTCCACCGGTAACGTCCATGGTGATACCGCGAGCCGGTCTTGTCCCTAATGAGGGCACAGTTTGTGCACCGCAACTGGTGTCCGAAGTACAAGCCCAATAGGATCCGCCAACCCACCTCGCGTCAAGATTGATGGTGGTCTGGGCTGGAAGGTAGCCAGCCATCGGCAGGTAAGCTGGCTTGGCCCATGTAGGAGCAGTTCGCATTGCGTGAATGTTCCCGACCAAGACGAGCGCCCGCGCGCCTTGCCTCACCCTGCTGACCAGTGACGAGGCAAGTGCATTCTCGTAATCGCTCGCTTTGAATCCGCCTCGACCGGGATTGTACAAGGGTTGGAACGCAACGACACTCGCAATCCGCCCTGCCGCTCGTAATTCGCGCAGCCTCTGGAAAAGGTGAAAGTACGCTTCACTGGATCGGCCGTCCTTCATCGGCTGCGTCCATATTCTGCTGCTCAAGAAGTGCGATATCGCCGCGGCACCGCCATCGGAACCAATGAAATCGTCAATAGCGGGTTGCTCGGTGGTCATTTGTTCGACCGCGACGATCACCGGCCGGGACGCCGAAGCTAGGCAAGTGAGATCACCAAAAACTGCTGGCGTCTCTTTGGTGCCGTGCATTTCTCCCACCACAATCCAGCGGAGGTCGGTGCGATTGATTAGTGCCTCCGCCCCAGGAATCGGGCCGCATTGTACGGGGCGCAGCTTGGCTTCGAACGTTCTCGCTGACGGTGCCGGCGCGAGCGTTTGAAGTGCAGGCTTCGGGAGACTTGGGAGCACCGGCCGAGCCGTCTTT
>NZ_JPDP02000081.1:0-5215 GCF_000732685.2 Sphingomonas sp. STIS6.2 | reverse complement strand
TCGGCGCGCAGTCGGTGCTCGAGCGCACGCGGCCGGACTATGATCCGATCGGGCTTCGCCTCGGGACGTTCACGATCCTGCCCTCGCTCGACGCGAACACGGGCTACGACAGCAATGTCCGCGCGCTGCAAAGCCCGGTGCTCGACGACCTCATCTTCACGCTGCGCCCCGCGGTCGTCGCGCGCTCCAACTGGTCGCGCAATGCGGTCACGGTGCGGGCGAGCAGCGACATCCAACGCTTTGTCGACCGTCCCGTCGAAAATGCCGAACAATATCAAATCGGCGCCGATGGTCGCTTCGATATCGGCAGCAGGACGCATCTGGTCGCGGACGCCCGCGTCGGCCGGCTCATCGAAGCGCGCGGCAGCACCGGCGACACGGCGCTGGACGGCGAACCGGTCAATTTCATGGACTATCATTTCGGCACGGGCGCGGACCATGATTTCGGCCCGCTTCTGACCCGCGCCAGCTTCACGTTCGACGAATTCCGCTATGGCGATCGCAAAGCCGCGGGCGGGCGCAAGGTCGACAACAGCCAGCGCAATTACCGCTCGATCCTCGGCGACATCCAGTTCACGTTGCCCGTCGCGCCTGCCGCCGGCGTGTTCGTTCGCGGCACCGTCAATACTGCCGATTACATCAACGAACCTGCCGGGCCGAGCGGCGATTCGACAAGCTATAGCGCGTTGACCGGCATCGCGTTCGGCGTGACCCCGCTGCTCTACGGCAGCATCGGCATCGGATATTTCGCCCAGACCTACCGCGAGCCCTCGCTCGATGGCACCAATGGCCTGAACTATTCCGCGGCGATCACCTGGAACCCGACCCCGCTCGCCACCGCGTCGTTCACGCTCAATCGTGCGCTGCAGCGTGCACCCAGCCCGACGCTGGGCGCGATCACCACGACCACCGGGACGCTGATCGCCGACTACGAGCTTCGCCGGAACCTGATCGTCGGCGCGACCGCGGGCTATTCGCGCAATCTATACGGCCTGATCGACCGCACGCAGACGCAGATGACAGGCTCGGCGCGTGCGACCTATCTGTTCAGCCGACTGATCTCGTCGACGCTCCGGCTCGACTATCTTCGAACCCGCCCCGATCAGGCGAGCGGAGTCAACAGTCTGGGCATTGGCCGACGCTTCGACAAGACCCGAATATTTCTCGGCATGCGGCTTCAACTATGAGCCGCGCGCCGATGATCCGACCAGCAAACGACATTCCCGGGATATGGAGAATGAGCAAGTGACAACCGCGATCCAAGTCTATGGCGGCGGCAATGCCATGCCGATCAGCCCCTATACCCCGCAGGCTAGCGAGGTCGCGCAGGATCGGATCGATGCGCGCGCGCTTGTCGCGATGTTCCGTCGGCGGCTCGGCATCTTCCTCCTGGTCTTCCTCAGCATCCTGATAATCGGCCTGGCGCTGACCTTCCGGCAGACGCCGTCCTATACCGCCGTCGCGCAGGTGTCGCTGAACGTCAAACAATCGGCGCTCACGCCAGCGGGGGTCGGCGAGCGGCCGGATCTCGACCGCGCCGAACCCAGCGCGAATTTCGTCGATACCCAGGTCGAGATCATCCGCTCCGAAGCCTTTGCCCGGCGCGTCGCCTCGGCCCTGGCGTTGCCGACGGATCCGCGCTTCACATCGTTGCAGGAGCCGCACGGCATCCGCACCTGGATCACAAGCTGGTTCACGGCGCCGCCGAAAGTCGCGCGACCGACCGCGGCGGAGGCGGAAGCCGCGGCGATCACCTATGTTCAGGACGGCGTCACCGCGACGCGGCTGAACTCGACCTACGCGCTCCACATCTCGTTCAGCGACACCGATCCGGCGCTGGCGGCGCGGATCGTCAACGAGTTCGCGCGGCAATATACCGAGGGGTCGCTGGCGAAGAAGCAGGTCGAGAACCGCGATTCGACCGCGATGATCGCCCGCCGCGCGGAGGATCTGCGCGCACGCTGGCAGGCCGCCGATGCGGCCGAACAACGCTATCGCATCCAGCACAACCTGACGAGCACGCAGGGCCTGTCGCTCACCGAGCAGGAGATCTCGACGTACAACCAGGCCGTCGCCGCAGCCCGCGCTGCGCTGGCCGAGGATCAGGCCCGCCTGTCGACCGCGCGGGCGCAGCTTCGTTCCGGCTCGCGCGGCGATGATGTCGGGGAGGCGCTGGGGTCGTCCGTCGTGTCGGGTCTGCGCGCGAACCAGTCGGCACTGAGTGCTCAGGTCGCCGAGCTCACGACCCGCTATGGCGCGCGTCATCCCGACGTGCAGCGCGCGAACAGCCAGCTCGCCGCGATCGACAAGCAGATCAGCAACGAAATCGCGCGCGTCATCTCGAACCTCGCGGCGAAGACGCGGGTGTCGGAGGGCCGTCTCGCGTCGCTGTCCGGGACGCTGAGCGGTGCGCAGGCCGAACTGGCCGGCAACAACGCCGCCACCGTCGAGCTGAACAATCTGGTGCAGAACAACAAGACCGCGCGCTCGACCTATGAATCCTATCTGACGCGCTATCAGGAGCAGCTGGCCCGGCTCGGCACCGAGCAGGCCGATGCCTCCGTCCTGAAGCTGGCGGCGATCCCCGACACCCCGACCAGCCCCAATATCCTGCTCAACCTGATCCTGACGACCGTGCTCGGGTTCGGCTTTGGCCTGGTCGCCGCCTTCCTCACCGAGATGGCGTTCACGGGGCTGACCACGGGCGACGATATCGAACAGCGTCTGGGCGTCCGCTATCTCGGCGCGGTGCCGCTGCTCGCGTCGGTGACCAAATCGGCGAAGTCCCCGCCCTCGGCGATCGCGGCCGAGCCACGCTCGGCGTTCGCCGAATCGATCCGCAGCCTGCGCGCGTCGATCACCTTTGCCGCCCACGCCCCCGCCAAGGTGATCGCGATCACGTCCGCGCTCGCGCAGGAAGGCAAGACGACGACCTCGATCTGCCTGGCACGGTCGATGGGTCTGGCCGGGGAAAAGGTCGTGCTCGTCGATTGCGATCTTCGCCGCCACGGCGTCAGCCGGTTCCTGCGCACCGAAGCCGATCGCCCGGGCCTCATGCAGGTGCTTCGCGGCGAGGCGACACTCGAAGCCGCGCTGGTCGAAGACACCGCGACCGGGATGATGGTCCTGCCGATCGCCGCGGATGATGATTTCGACGGCGACCTCATGATCGGCGACAAGATGGACGGACTGCTCGACGCGCTGCGTGACCGGTTCGACGTCATCGTGCTCGATACAGCGCCGGTCCTGCCGATCGCGGATGCGCGGCTGATGCTCGGCAAGGCGGATGTCGCGGTGTTTGTCGCGCGGTGGCGGAAGACACCCGATCATGCGATCCGCTCGGCACTGCGGCTCCTGCCGCTCGACCGCATCCACCTTGCCGGAATCGCGCTGACCAAGGTCGACATCCGCAAACAGGCGCGGTTCGGCTATGGCGACTCGACCTATTATTACCACGACTACAAGGGCTATTATGCCTGAGCTGGCCGTCGATGCCGGCATCGGCAGTCTGGCCCGCCAGGCTGAAACGATGATGCCCGGTGACCTGTGTCGCGCCCCGTCCGTCCCGAATCGCAGCCGCCCCGACGGGTGGCCGCAGCGGGTGGCGATCGTGCATTACTGGCTCGTCACGATGCGCGGCGGCGAACGGGTGGTCGAGCGGCTGCTGCACCTGTTTCCGCACGCCGAAATCTTCACGCATGTCTATGATGCCAGCGCGGTGTCTGAAACGATCCGCGAGCGCCCGGTCCATACCAGCTTCATCAACCGGCTGCCGGGGGCCCGGCGTCATTATCAGAAATATCTGCCGCTGATGCCGATGGCGCTCGAACAGCTCGACCTGCGCGGCTTCGACCTCGTCATCAGCAGCGAATCGGGCCCGGCAAAGGGCGTGATCACCGATCCCGATACAGTGCACCTCTGCTATGCGCATTCGCCGATGCGGTATCTGTGGGATCATTACCATCAGTATCGCGGCAGCGCGGGACGCCTGACCCGTCTGATGATGACCTTGCTGTTCGGCCGGCTCCGCCACTGGGACATGACGAGCGCGGCGCGGATTGACATCGTCGTCGCGAATTCGCAGTTCATCAAGAAACGGATCGCCAAGGCGTGGCGCCGCGATGCGGTCGTCGTCCATCCGCCGGTCGACACGAGTCTCTTCACCCCGGCTGCCGTGGTTGGCGACGAATATCTGTGGGTCGGCCAGATGACGCCCTACAAGCGTGCCGACCTGGCGGTGGATGCGTTCAACGCGCTGCAACTGCCCCTGCTGATGGTCGGTGACGGCGAGATGGCGGCCGAGCTGCGCAAGCGCGCTGGCCCGACGATCCGGATCATCCCGCGGATGCGGTTCGACGAACTGCGCCACGCTTATGCGATGTCGAAGGCGCTCATCTTCACGCCCGAGGAGGATTTCGGGATCGTGCCGGTCGAGATGATGGCATCGGGTCGCCCGGTCCTCGCCTATGCGCGCGGCGGGATCCGCGACAGCCTGGTCGAGCGCAAGACCGGACTGTTCTTCGAACACCAGACGGTCGGATCGCTGATCGACGGCGTTCGCGCGATGGAGGCATGGCTGCCGGAATTCGACCCCGCCGATGCGGTGGCGCAGGCGGAACGGTTCGCCCCCGAGCATTTCGATGCCGGGATCCTGGCGGCGCTGGAGGCATGATGCGCCGCAGGGCCCTGATCGCGGCGATCAGCGCGGCGTTCGCGGTCGCCGGCAGCGCGCAGCAGCAGCCCGCGACTCCGTCGATGCTGCTCGGCGTCCAGACTCATTTCAGCCAGAACTGGCCTGCCGCATGGGGCGATCGGGCGATCGACGTCACCGCCGGGTCGTTGCGCGATTCGATCCCCTGGGCCTCGGGCGAACCGCGTTTGGGCAAATATGCGATCGAGGGTAGCGTCGCTGGCACCCTGTCCCGCTATTGCCACCGCAGCGGCGGTGACGTCCTGCTGACGCTCGACCCGCGCCACCCGCTCTACGACGGCGGCCATACCGTCAGCACGCCGACGGCGATGGCCGCCTATGCGGCCTATGTCGGCACGGTCCTCGATCGCCTCCCCGGCTGCGTTACCGCAATCGAGGTCGGCAACGAGATCAATAGCGGCAACCTGGCCTATACGAAGGGTGTCGACCCCGCCGCCGCCTATGTCGCGCTGCTGACGGTCGTCCGCGACCGCATCAAGCCGCGCCACCCGTCCGTCGCGATCC
>NZ_JPDP02000080.1:0-24073 GCF_000732685.2 Sphingomonas sp. STIS6.2 | reverse complement strand
CGCAGATCGCGCCCTAACCGGACGTCCGCTTCCGGGCCGCGTCAACGGCGCGGTGAACAGCCGCAAATGGGCGTAAGCGGACAAGCAGGCAGGCATGATCCATCTCTGGATTCGGCTGACGATATTGCGGCCTGCCGGTGCATCGGTAAGCTCCGTCGCGGCATAGGCTGCTTGCCGATCACGAGTTGCTGTGGGCTGTGATCGGCCGCGGCGGAGGGGGGCTCTGCCGCCACGGAGGGCGACAGCGCGCGATCAGTCGCGACGTCGGCGTGTCAATTTTCTCAGCTGGGCTTGATTGAGTTCCCGGGTCCGCTTGCGATCGGCAATCAACGCCCGTCGAAGAGCGGCACCGTGCAGAGGCTGTGCAATCCACCTTGACGACCGCGCGCGAGCACGCCGCACTTTACGTTTCGCGGGTGACAGCCTCCGTGCCTTTTTGGGCATTGACGCTCCAGCCTGGCTCGGTGCGGCATTGGCCTTCTGCGCCACCGGAATGTTGCCACCTTCAGCTGGAACTGCGGTCGAGATAGCGGCTGGCTGCGGCCTGACAGGCGGTGCGATGGAGGCTTTTGGGGTTTGGGCGACGGGAGCCTTGACCAGAGCCGGGCGGGGATCTGCCTGGCGGGCATAATAGGCTGCGCCAACCGTGCTCATGATCCCCAGAACGACTGCGGCGATCGCCGAGTATCGTGCCGTACGGATGCTTCGTTGGTTACGGGCCGTGAGGACCGCCAAACGCTTGTCGATGTCCTGACGCTGGTTCGCGAGCGCCCAGAGCGCCGCGTTGCTCCCGATCCTTGCGCCGTAGTGCGAACCCGGAATCGTGCTCGCGGCGACCAGATATTCCCGATCGGCCGGCTCGATGGCCGGCGGTTGCAGGGGAGAATCGTCGGGGAGTGTTTCCGCAGACCGGGTTGCCGTTGAGGGAGATTCGCTGCTTGCCATGGAAAAGCTACGTATCAGATTGAATTAGGTTTTATGCAGCCAATCGGTCCCGACATAGCACACCGACGCCAATACTCCCCGGATGCAGGCCGGGTCCTGCTTCAGGCCGCGATCGATCCTCGAGGCGCGGGGCCATTCGGTCGCGACGTCTGGGGCTTGGGCGCGGTGGCGGCCATATACCCGACCAGCATCCACAAGGGGGCGGCGACCTTCATCGAGAAGATCGCGGTGCCGCCGATCATCATGTTGGCGAAGAGATAGACCGCGGTCGCCCAGGCGCAGCGCTTCGAGGCGGTGTCCGTCGCGCGCTGGCCAAGCGAGAAGAACAGCCAGATCGCGATCAGTCCGAAGATCGAGCTGGAGGCGGTGACATAGCCGAAGCCGGTGTCCATCAGATGCCGCGCCTTCATCGCATTCGCACCGAATATGGTCGGAATGTCGAGCTTGCGCAGCGCCTCGGTGGTGATGCCCAGCCGGCCGATCAGATCATCATTATGCGTCACAGTGTCGCCGACGGCGAGAAACGCCAGCAGGACCAGAACCGGTGCGATCAGCAGCGTGAGTCCGCGCGACAGATACGGGAAGATGAAATATCCCATCATCGTCACCACCGCCAGCGCCGACGACGTCCGCGTGTTGTTCGACAGCAGGATCAGCACGATCGTCGTCACCATCGTCGTCCGGATGGCGACGCTCAACCGTCCCCATGTGGCGACGAGGAACACGCAGAGGATACCGGCGAAGTTCGCATTGGAAACCTGCTCGAGGAACACCGACGAGGTCCGCGCGCCCGAAAACACCCCGAAGGAAAAGCGCGATTCGAACCCCGCCGCATTGTTGAACAGGCCGGTCTCGTTGAACTCGCTCACCTCCATGCCGCGCGTTGCCGCATAGTAATTGCCCGGCTGGAATACCGACACATAGGCGGTCGGGAAGGCGATCTCGAAGATCAGCACCGTCAGGGTGATGATCGTCAGCAGCGCAAAGGCGAGATGCACCTGGGGAAAGCTGCACCGACGACCGAGCAGGAAGAAGGACGCGATGATCGCGACGTTGCGAAAGGCATCGGGGAACACCGCATCGCTCGCGAGCGACGTGAACACCGCAAGGAGCGCAAACAGGTAGAGCAAGCCGATCGCCGGAGCGTCTTCGCCGTCTGGGCGGCGCTTGAGCAGCGCCAGCCCCATCGCGCCGCCGAGCAGCAGCCCCTCCATCGCGATCGGCGCCGCGGACGTGAGGCCCTTCACATGCGCGCTGATGATCGCGAGCATCGCATTGTACAGGCTCGCGGAGACGACGAGCGTGACCGCGAGGATCCCGAACCTGTGATCGCTGATCAGCGCCTTGCCGCCGGTTGGCGTCGCCGTCATGCGCCGCGCCCTGATCCCGGTGATAGGTTGTGAAGTCTTCATGATGTCACCGTTTGCAGTTGGTGCGGATGATCGAGGCCGACGCGCCGTTGGACGAACATTCTACGGCTGCCCGTCGATGGCCAGCCCTAAATCCCAACTAGGATGTGCCGAGTTCGGCGGCGGCGGGCGGCTTGCGGCCACCGCGCAGCAGCCTGTTCATGCCCTTGAGCAGCGGGAGTTCGATGGTCCGGTGGACGACGATCCCGGCGACGCTGCTGACGACGAGCGCGAGGATAACGAAGACGGCACCGTTCGCCATGCCCAGATCGAGACCGACGACATGGGCCGCGACGCGGGTGCCCGCGATCACGAAGATATGGCTGAGATAGATGCTGTAGGACGCGTCGCCGAGCAGGAACAGTTTCGGCAGGTCGGGCAAATGGCCCGAGATCTCGATCTGCAGCGCCGCGCACAGCAGAATGACCGCGGGTATGCCGAGGACAATGAATTGCGAGACGGAAGGCCTTTCGAGATCCATCCAGAACAGCATGGCGAACGCGCCAAGCCCTGCCACCGCCCAGATGCCGGGCGACAGGCGCGGAAGACGGCGGATCGTACACGCCAGAACAATCCCCGCGAGAAATTCGGCGAGGCGGTCCGTACCGTAGAAGGCCGCGGTCGTCCCGGAGAGCCACGTCTTGGCCGATACGTACACGAGCGCCAGCAGCACGGCGACGAACAGGGGCCTGAGCGTCTGCCTGACGGCCAGCGCGCAGGCAAAGACCGCGTAGAACATCATCTCGGTATTGAGCGTCCAGCCCGGAACGATGACCGGGGTCAGGACCTCCGCATTGGTCGCGGCAACGGCCGGGTTCCAATAGGGGAGAAACAGGAGCGAGAAGCCGAGATGCGGAAGGTCGAACTTGGTCGACCGCAACAGATCGCCGAAGAACAGCGCGACCATCGCGGCAAATATCGTCAGAACCCAGTAAAGCGGCGCGATCCGGATCAGGCGCTTGACCAGGAAGTCGCCGATGCCGACCTTGCGATCCCTGGTCGTCCACCACATGACGAACCCGCTCAGGACGAAGAAGATATCGACGCCGAACGATCCAGACATGGGAAGTTCGCGAATATGCGCCACCTGCTCGACTTGTACGACCGCGTGGAAATAGACGACGGCCAGTGCAGCGATACCGCGCAGATATTGCAAGGACGACAGGTGCATCCCGGATTTTGGTACGGAGGTCACTGATTGTCCGCCTTACAGTTTAAACAGGTTTACGGGCCCTGCGGCACGCAACCGGTGCTGCAGGACAGGATATTCGACTATTATACGCGTCGATTTCGGCATCTGACGGGGGTACAACCTCAGAGTCATAGGGTGCTCGTCGAACCACGTCGGCGGTTCAGCGTCATGTCGACGGGCTTAAAACCGCATTATCAGATAGATAGAGGGCATATCTGACCGCACGCTGGTCCCCATCCGGTGTCGTGAGCGGGCTTCTGGCATAGAATGGCGCCGACTTCCACGGGATTCCCGGCGTCGGCGCGACCCGGAATGGCACTGACCGCGGCGGACAGGCATGTCGTCGCATCAAAGCATTTGGTTACCGGGCGATTCACTTTGCCGATGATCTCGACCATGTTCATGCCGAACACGCGTCACCTGTGTCACACGCATGACGGCATTTGTCGAACTCTGTCAGTAATTGTGACGCTCCCAATAATTATTCATCGCCAACGTCTTGTTGCGGAAGAAAAATTTAACACAAATTGGCTATTTGAAGGATCGCACTGTGCTTCACATCGAGAGCACGGCATTCCATCCAAACCTCGTAGGTGAAGTAAGATGATTCTTCCTCGCGTCATCGCCGCTGCCACGGCCCTGCTGTCCTTCGCCACGGCCGCCGAGGCCGCGCCGCGGTTCGGCGTCAATCTCGCGGGATGTTCGTTCGTCGCGAACGGCGCCCTGTGCCCGACCGTGGCCGACGTCGCCTGGTACGTCGACAAGGCCGGGTTCCGCAGCATCCGCCTGCCGTTCAACGGCAGCCAGATGAATGACCCCGTCGTCCTCCAGCGGGTGGTCGACGTGGTCAAGGCGGCCAACGCCCGCAACGTGCCCGTGATCCTCGACCGCCATGACTATAAATGGCCGACGCCGGCGGAGCAGATCGCATTCTGGCTGCCGATCCTGCGCAAGCTCGACAATTCCGAAATGGTCATGATCGACCTGATGAACGAGCCGCGCTTCTTCACCGATCCCGTGGTGACGAACGACTGGATGCAATGGGTTCGCGATACCAACCAGATCGTCGCGGGCATTCGCAAGGCGGGGTTCAAGCACCGGATCCTTGTCGAGTGGCCGCAATGGTCCGCGTCATTCCGGTTCGACAAGAACGAACCGGCGAGCCGGGACTGCGAGAGTGCTGCATGCGCGATCGATCGCTCGGGCGGCCTCATCGATCCGCTGAACCGCATCATCCTGTCGCCGCATCGCTATTTCGACACCGGCTCCAGCGGTACTAATGCGGAGTGCGTCAGCGAACCGGCGGGCGACGGCGGACTGAAGATCTTCGCTGCGGCTGCCCGGAAGCGGGGATATCGGGCGATCCTGGGCGAATATGCACTGGGAAGCTCCAAGGGGCTGCCCGCATCCTGCACCGCGATCGCGGCGAACGTCGTCAAGTCGATCAAGACCGACAGCGACGTCTGGCTCGATGCGATGGCCTGGGGTGGCGGTCGCGCGTGGACGGAATCCTATTTCTTCAAGATCGAACCGACCAAGGGCACCCGGGAATCGGTACCCGTGGCGGCCTACACGAAGATGATCGCGGGACAGTAATCCGCGGGGCCCCCTCCCTCGCAGGCGCTGCGTGAAGGGCCGTATTCCGGCTCTTCACGCCCCTACCGGCCGACCTGCATCAGGATGGCGTCGGAGGGGAGCAGCTTGTCGAGGAAGGGTAGCAGCGCGGCGCCGATGACCGGTGCGTCGGCGGCGAGGGCGCCGCGGATGATCGTGGTCATCGGGGGCTGTACGGTGACCGCCAACGCGCCGGCGAGGCGGGCGATCAGGCGGTCGAGCAGCGCGGTGTCGAGCCGGCCGCCGATGACGATGGCGTCGGGATCGATCAGGCAGGTGATGTTGATCAGCGGTGCGATCAGCGCCTTTGCGGCGAGATCGACCCAGCGTTCGAGCACGCGGTCGGTCTGCGGATCGGCGGGCCGGATGTTCTTCTGGCTTTCGACATCGAGGCCGGCGTCCTTCAGCATCTGCAGCAGCGCCGAGATCGAGACGATGTCCTGCACGACCGCGCCCGGCGCCGGGTTGGTCGCGTCGGGCAGCAATCCCAGTTCGGCGCTGCGCTTGTTCGCGCCCTCGACGAAATGGCGGTCGATCATCAACCCGCCACCGAGCCCGGAATTGATCAGGATATAGAAGAAGCTCGCCAGCGGTGACCCCGCCCCCGCCTGCGCCTCGCCGATCGCCGCCGCCGCGGCGTCGTTCTCGATCACGGTCGGCCAAGGCATGACCGGGGCGAGCAGCGCGGGGATCGAGAGGCCCGCCCAGCGATCATAGTCCGACGGCCGCCCGGGCAGCGTGATGACCCCCAGATCATTGGGTACCGCGACCCCGACGCCGATCACGCGGTCGCGTCCGACCCCGGCCTCCGCGAGCAGCGATTCGAGGTTGTGCGCGACGAAAGCGACGACGTCCTCGGGCATCGCAAAGGCGATATCCTGCGCGATCCGGCTGCGCACCTGACCCGCGAGATCGAGCGCGACCAGCGTCAGGTGATCGCGATCGATGTTGAGGCCGATCGCGACGCAGCCCAGCGGCTCGATCGTCAGCTGGATCGCCGGTTGCCCGCGCGGCCCCTGAAGGCGACCGACCTCCTTCACCAGACCCGCGTCGATCAGCCGGCGCGTGATGTTGGCGATCGTCGGCGCGGTCAGCCCGGTCGTCCGGCTCAGCTCGACACGGCTGGTCTCCGGGCTGAGCCGGATGGCCTGCAGAACCACGCGCTGATTATAGTCGCTCGCACGCGCCAGGTTCGTGCCCGACAACGACACTGCGAGGCGCGCACCGCGCGCTTCCCGTATCGGCTTGTCCATCGTGATATGCCCCTCCGACGTATTCTTACACGTCCGGCGAAAGAAAAGTCGATGGGCCCGGCCGGGATCATCGATCCGCCCGGGCCCTATCACGCGCCACCCCGCTGCAACCGCATGGAAAACCGACCGCGTGAAAGAAAATTAAATTTCTTAATCTGCTTGCGCCCCGGTACGTCGCCCCCTAGCCTCGACCCCAGCACATCAGGTCGCGCCTCCGTTCAATGGTGCGACAGTATCTTTCCGGCAATCCCGACAAGGACGCCGGGCACGGACGTGTATTGGAGAGGCGCATTGGCAGCATCACGAGGCATCGCCTGCAAGGACACCGGGCGATTGGCGGAGCGTGTACGGAGCAATGTTCTTCCCGGACTTGCGTGTGCGGAGATGTCGGCCGCATGATCGGGGTGACATCTTCTGCACTACTTCGCCGCGACATGCTGAAGGCCGGCGCTGCGGCGCTGTGCACGGCAGCGGCGACGCCCGCGTTCGGGGTCGCGGCGGCGGCGCCCGTTGCTGGCGGCGCCCGGCCGCCGCGCGATCAGCGTCGCTTCGTCAGCCCGGCGGTCGAGCAGGAGATCGTGCGGGTGAAGGCGAGAATCGCGGATCCCGCGCTGCGCCATCTGTTCGAGACCTGTTATCCCAACACGCTCGATACGACGGTCCGGTTGGGGATCGTCGACGGCAAGCCGGACGGGTTCGTCATCACCGGCGATATCGAGGCGATGTGGCTGCGCGACAGCTCGGCGCAGATGCAGACCTATGTCCATCTCTGCCGCCGCGACCCGGCGCTGCGCCGCCTGTTCCACGGCGTCATCCAGCGCCAGGCGCGGTGCATCCTGATCGATTCCTACGCCAATGCCTTCATGGCGGATCCGCAGGCCAAGTCGAACCTGGGCGCGATCGACGACCTGACCGAGATGCGCGCGGGCGTTGCCGAACGCAAATGGGAGCTCGATTCGCTGTGCTATCCGATGCGGCTCGCCTATGGGTACTGGAGCGAGACGCGCGATACCGCGCCGTTCGACGCGCTCTGGGCGAAGGCGATGGCGCGGGCGGTGGCGACGATGCGCGAGCAGCAGCGCAAGACCGATGACGGCCCGTACCGGTTCGAGCGCGTCAATCGCCACGCGACCGAAACGCTGATGCTGAAAGGCGTCGGTGCGCCGACACGCAAGGTCGGGCTGATCCATTCGATGTTCCGCCCGTCGGACGATGCCTGCACGCTGCCCTTCCTGATCCCGTCGAACCTGTTCGCGGTGTCGGCGCTGCGCATGCTCGCCAAGGTTCATGTCGAGGCGCGGCACGACAGCGCCGCGGCGGCCGAGTGCGTTGCGCTCGCCGACGAGGTCGACGCGGCGCTGCGCACGCATGGCCGGATGGCGGATCGCGCAGGCGGCACGGGTGGCACGGGCGGGGACGTCTGGGCGTTCGAGGTGGACGGGTTCGGCAATGCGATCTTCATGGACGATGCGAACGTGCCGAGCCTGTCGGCGCTACCGCTGCTCGGCGCCGCGTCGCGCACCGATCCGCTGTACCGTCGGACCCGGGCGGCCGCCTGGAGCGCGCGCAACCCGTATTTCTTCACCGGCAGCGCGGCGGACGGGATCGGCGGCCCGCACAAGGGGCTGGGCATGATCTGGCCGATGTCGATCATCGTCCGCGCGATGACCAGCGACGACGATGCGGAAATCCGGCAATGCCTGCGCTGGCTCAAGACCACCGACGCGGGCACCGGCTTCATCCACGAATCGTTCGACAAGGATGACCCGAAACGGTTCTCGCGGCCCTGGTTCGCCTGGGCGAACGGGCTGTTCGGCGACCTGATCCTCGATCTCGAGCGGCGCCGCCCCGCCCTGCTGCGCGAGACCTTCTGATTCCCCCGACCGCCCGACCTTTAGGAGACCACCGCGTGATCCGCGCCACCCGTCGCGAGCTGCTTGCCGGCTCGACCCTTGCCGCGTTCGGCACGGCCCTTCCCCTTGCCGCACACGCGCAGTCGCCGGCAGTCACCAGGCCCGACCTGTTAATCGGCACGGGCGGGCATGGCCATACCTTCCCCGGCGCGACCCTGCCGTTCGGGATGGTCCAGCTTTCGCCGGATACCAACAATCATGGCTGGGATGCCTGTTCGGGCTATCACCAGTCCGACCGCTCGATCATGGGCTTCTCGCACACGCATTTGTCGGGGACCGGGATCGGCGACATGCTCGACGTGCTGCTGGTGCCGACGCGCAAGCCGCTGAAGCTCGTCGCGGGGCCGCGCGAGACGCCGTCCGACGGCTATCGCCAGCGCTATACCGACGAACATGCCGAGCCGGGCTATTACCGCGTCAAGCTCGAGTCGGGCGTGCTCGCGGAGCTGACCGCGACCGAGCGGACCGGGCTGCACCGCTACACCTTTGCCAAGGGTCCGGGGCATATCCTGATCGACCTGACGCACTGCAAGCAGGAGACCGCGGAGGAGGCGATCCGGATCGAGGACGCGTCGCTGTCGATCGGCGAGGACGGCCTGCTGACGGGCAGCCGCCAGGTCTTCCGCTGGGCGGAGGGGCGCCGCATCCATTTCGCGATGCAGCTGTCGCGCAAGCCCGACCGCGTGCAATTCTATGGCGACGGCGACACGCCGGTCGCGGGCGGCGGGCGCGGCGTGACCGGGCACCGGCTGAAGGTCGCGCTGTTCTTCGACGATGCGGGCGCGGCACCGATCCTGGTCAAGACCGGCATCTCGGCGGTCGACGTCGCAGGCGCGCGGGGCGCGCTGGCCGAGGCACCGGGCTGGACGTTCGACGCGACCTGCGCCGCCGCGCGGCGAATCTGGGCGAAGGAACTGGACATGGTCCGGGTCGCGGGCGGGACGCCGGCGCAGCGGACGATCATGGCAAGCGCGCTCTACCACACGCTCATGGGCCCGACCTTGTTCAGCGACCGCGACGGTCGCTATGTCGGGCTCGACCAGCAGGTCCACACCCTGCCCGCGACCGAACGCGCGTACAGCGCCTATTCGCTGTGGGACACGTATCGCGCGCTGCATCCGTTGATGACACTGGTCCGTCCCGACATGGCGGAGCGCTTCGTCCACGATCTCATCCGCCAGACGCAGCAGAGCCCCTATGGCCCGCCGACCTGGCCGTTGCAGGGGTTCGAGACCGGGTGCATGAACGGCTGGCATTCGGTCGCAGTGCTCGCCGAGGCGCATGCCAAGGGGATCAAGGCCGATTATGCCGCGGCCTGGCCCAATATCCGCCGGCGTGCCTTCGACCCGCAGTACAAGGACAGCCTCGCGACGCTCGGCCGCGATCATTACATGCGGCTCGGCTATATCCCCGCGGACAAGATCAAGGAGTCGGTCAGCCGGACGCAGGAATATGCGTATGACGATCATGCGATGGCGCTGCTCGCCGACGCGATCGGCAAGACCGACGATGCGGCGCTGCTCCGCAAGCGCAGCGGCAACTGGCGCAACGTGATCGATCCGAAGATCGGCTTTGCCCGGCCGCGCTTCGCCGACGGAAGCTGGTGGGCGGCCTATGATCCGATCCAGCTCGGCCACATGCCGCAACCGCGGTGGCGGGACTATACCGAGGCGAATGGCTGGCAGGCGACGTTCCTGAATCAGCACGACATTTACGGGCTGATCGCGCATTTCGGCGGCGATGCGGCGTATGACGCGAAGATCGATTCCTTCTTCAACGCGCCCTCGACGCTGCCCGCCAACGCGCCACCCGACATCGCCGGGCTGGTCGGGCAATATGCGCATGGCAACGAGCCCGGGCATCATGTGGCGTATCTCTATGCCTATGTCGGGACGCCGTGGAAAACCCAGGCGATGGTCCGCCGCTTATGCACCGAGATGTACAAGGACGATCCCGACGGCGTGATCGGCAATGACGATTGCGGCCAGATGAGCGCGTGGTTCATCCTGTCGTCGCTCGGCTTCTATCCGGTCGATCCGACGACGGGGATCTATGTCTTCGGGTCGCCGCTGTTCGACAGCGGCGAGATGCGCGTCGGCGCGGGCAAGACGCTCCGGGTGCGCGCGATCGGCAATGCGCCCGACCGGCCCTATGTCCAGTCGGTGCGCTGGAACGGCAAGCCCTGGACCCGCAACTGGATCGCGCATGCCGACCTGATCCAGGGCGGCGAGCTGGAATTCACGATGGGCGCGAAGCCGTCGCGCTTCGGCACGCGCGCCGAGGACCGTCCGCCCTCGGCGCCGCGCTGACGCCCGCTGCCGGGGGCGGGATCAGAAGAAGGTCTCGACCACCTCGACGCAGGTGAAATCGTCATCGACCACCAGCACCCGCCGCCATTTGTCGAAGGTGAGGCACGGGTGCGAGATGTCGAAGGCGATGACGTCGCCGACCGCGATGTCATCGCCGGGGGTGATCGCCAGATAGGCGTGCTGGTCCATCAGCCCGGTCACCGCCCAGTGCGCGGGGGCGTCGACCGGGCGGCGGTCGCGCGCCTTGCGGAACAGCGTCGCAGGCCGGGGAAGCCCGGCATCGAAGGCGACGTCACGCTTGCCCATCGCGATGACCGCGCGCGCCGGATCGGGGATCGACTGCACCACCGCCCATACGCGCAGCGCGGGCAGCAGCGCGTCGCCAAAGCTCGGCGCGACCGGATTGCGTTTCAGGATCTGTTCCTGTGCGATGCGGTACAGGCCGTCGTCATGGCTGATGTAGCAGCCGGGGCGCAGCACGACCTGGACGTCGCCGGCCTTTGCCAGCGCGGCGGTTTCCTCCGCGACCACGTCGTACCAGGCCGAGCCCGCCCCCGACAGGATCGCGGGCGTCCGCGCGATCCGCCCCGTCGCGAGCAGATCGCGCGTGATCGTCACCGCACGACGGATGAAGTGCCGGACCTCCGCCTCGTCGCTCAGCACGCCTTCGTAGAATTCGACCCCGGCGAGATGGAGATGCCCCGGCCAGTGCGCGACCGCGTCGAGCACCCCGGCAAGCGCGGCGGCATCGCGGACGCCGGTGCGGAAGCCCGACTGGTCGGGTTCGGGGGCGAGTTCGACGAGCAGGTCGAGCGACACGTCGGCGGCGCGGCACGCCTCTCCGAGCAGCGCCACCCCGGCGGCGGAGTCGACGATGCAGATCAGCCGCAGCGCAGGATCGGCGAGCAGATCGACGATCGCGGCGATATTGGCGTCGCCGACGATCTGGTTCGCGATCAGGATGGTGTCGATGCCGTGCGCCGCCGCGACCTGCGCCTGCTGGCTGGTGGCGACCGTGATGCCCCAAGCGCCGGCATCGATCTGGCGCTTGAACAGCGCGGGCGCCATCGTCGTCTTGCCATGCGGTGCGAGCGACACGCCATAGGCATCGATGAACGCGCGCATCCAGTCGAGATTATGCTGCATCCGCCGCGCATCGAGCACCGCCGCCGGAAACATGACGTCCCCCGCGAGCAGGTTCCAGCGCGCGGCCGCATCCCGCCCGATACCCTTGTGCAGCTTCACACCGACGTCGCTCACGGCAGACCTCCCAGATAAAGAAAATTGTTTACATTATTTCGACCCGCGGTGACAGTGTCGATCCAGCCCGGCCACGACAGACGCGTGGCACTGACCTCTGGAACCTCTGGGAGGTGAAATGATGGCGACAGTCATTGCCGGTGTCGACGTGTATGACGGCAGCGGCGGCGCGGCCTTCCGCGCCGACGTCGAGATAGGCGACGGGATCATCGCGCGGGTCGCGGCAGCCGCCGCGTCGCCGCCGCCGGGCGCGATCGACGGGCGGGGCCTGGCGCTCGCACCCGGGTTCATCGACGCGCACACGCATGACGATCTGGTCGTGATCGCTGCGCCCGCGATGACCGCGAAGGTGACGCAGGGCGTGACGACGGTGGTGGTCGGCAATTGCGGGATCAGCGCAGGCAGTGATCTGAGCGCGCATGCCCCCCTGCCCGACCCGCTGGTGCTGCTCGGTGGCGCGGACGAATTCCGCTATTCCGATTTCGCGGCCTATGCGCAGGCGGTCGATGCCGCGGTCCCGGCTACCAATGTCGTCGCGCTGATCGGCCATACCGCGCTGCGTGCGCGGCACATGAGCGGGTTCGACCGCGATGCGAGCGACGACGAACGCGCGGCGATGCGCCGCGACTTGGAGGACGGGCTGGCGGCGGGGGCGTTCGGGCTGTCGACCGGGCTCGCCTATGCCAATGCCAACGCCGCCTCGACCGCGGAGGTGATGGCGATCGCACAGGCGTTGCGCGGTACCGGCGCGCTCTATTGCACGCATCTGCGCAGCGAGGCGGCGGCGATCGTCCCCGCGCTGGACGAGGCGTTCGCGATCGGCCGGCACGCCGCCGCGCGTGTGATCGTGTCGCACCTCAAATGCGCGGGCGCGCCGCAATATGGTCGCAGCGGCGAAATCCTCGCGATGCTCGAGGACGCCGATGCGCATCAGCCGGTCGGGTGCGACTGCTACCCCTATACGGCAAGCTCCTCGACGCTCGATCTGAAGCAGGTCGTGCCGGAGACGCCGATCCGGATCACCTGGTCGGACGCCGAGCCCGCCCAGGCGGGACGGATGCTCGCGGACATCGCGGCCGAATGGGACGTCGACCTGCGCGCCGCCGCAACGCGGCTGCAACCGGCGGGTGCGGTGTATCACTGCATGACCGACAGCGATGTCGACCGGATCCTCGCGCATCCGCTGACGATGGTCGGGTCGGACGGCCTGCCCTGCGATCCCCGACCGCATCCGCGGCTATGGGGCAGTTTCCCGCGCGTGCTCGGCCATTATGCGCGCGACCGCGGCCTGTTCCCGCTGGCGACCGCGATCCGCAAGATGACCGGGCTTCCCGCCGATCGCTTCGGCCTGCACGACCGCGGCTATGTCCGCGAAGGGCTCGCCGCGGATCTCGTCCTGTTCGACCCCGCGCGGATCGCCGACCGTGCGACCTATGACGAGCCGACGACCGCAGCGGATGGCGTGGACGGAGTCTGGGTCAACGGCGTCGCGACGCTCGCGCTCGGCCGACCGACCGGCGCCCGCGCGGGCCGCCTGCTGCGCCGCGCAAACCCCATTACCCAGTGAAGGAATGATCAGATGACGGACGGACTCAAGCGTTATGGCGTCGAAGGCGGCACCGGCACCGGTGGCCAGCATCTGCCGTTCGCGCGCGCGGTCGGCGCGGATGGCTGGCTGTTCGTATCGGGCCAGGTGCCGATGGTCGATGGCGAGGTGATCGACGGCGGCATCATCCCGCAGACGCATCAGGCGATCCGCAACGTGCTGAAGATCCTCGAGGAAGCCGGATATGGCCCCGAGCATCTCGTACGCTGCGGCGTATGGCTGGACGACGCGCGCGACTTCATGTCGTTCAACCGCGTGTTTCAGCAATATTTCGGCGCGCATCCCCCCGCGCGCGCCTGCGTCGTGTCGCAGATGGTCGTCGACTGCAAGGTCGAGGTCGACTGCGTCGCCTGGAAGAAACCGTAAATGCAGCCGGGCGGCATGCTGCTGACCGAGGCGGCGATCGCCGTCGCCGCGCTCATCGTGCTGATCGTGCGGGTGCGGCTCAGCCCATTCATCGCGCTGACGCTGGTGTCGCTCGCGCTCGCGCTGGTCGTCGGCATCCCGCTCGGATCGATCGTCAAGAGCTTCGAGGCGGGCGTCGGTGGCGCGCTCGGGCATATCGCGCTGGTCGTCGGGCTTGGCACGATCCTCGGCAAGATGATGGTCGAAAGCCGCGGCGCGGAGCGGATCGCGGACAGCGTGATCGGCTTTTTCGGCCCTGCGCGCGCCGACTGGGCGATGATGACGGTCGCGCTGATCGTCGGCCTGCCGGTGTTCTTCGAGGTCGGCTTCGTCCTGCTGGTGCCGATCGTCTTCACGCTGGCGCGACGGCTCGGGCAGCATCCGATGCGGATGGGGCTGCCGATGGCGGCGGGGCTGTCGGTGGTGCATGCGATGGTCCCGCCGCACCCCGCAGCGTTGCTGGCGACGCAGGCGTATAATGCAGATGTCGGGCTGACCGTGCTGTTCGCGCTGATCGTCGGCATCCCGACCGCCGCGATCGCCGGACCGCTTTATGGCCGGCTGGTGATCCGGCATCTCGCACCGCAGCCGATCGCCCCCGCCGCGGTCGTCGAGGCCGAGGACACGCGGAGCCTGCCCGGCTTCGGCATCGTGCTTGCGACATTGCTGCTGCCCGTCGTGCTGATGCTCGCCGGCAGCCTCGCGACGATGATCGCGCTGCCCGGATCGCGGCTCGACGGCATCCTGCGCTTCGTCGGCACGCCGGTCGTCGCGCTGCTCGCCGCGGTGCTCGTCAGCTACTGGACGCTGGGGCTCGCGCGCGGGATGAACCTCGGGACGATCCAGAAGTTCACCAACGACTGCCTCGCGCCGACCGCGATGATCACGCTGGTGGTCGGCGTGGGCGCAGGATTCGGCCGCGTCCTGATCGACAGCGGCGTATCCGACGCGATCGTCGCCGCAGCGACCAGCGTCCATATGCCGATCGTCCTGCTCGCCTGGCTGATCGCGGCGCTGATGCGCGTGGCGACCGGGTCGGCGACGGTGTCGATGGCGACCGCCGCGGGGATCATCGCGCCGCTGGCCGCGGCCAATCCCGGGATCCGGCCCGAACTGCTGGTGCTCGCGACCGGCGCCGGATCGGTGATCCTCAGCCACGTCAACGATGGCGGCTTCTGGCTGGTGAAGGAGTATTTCGGGCTGAGCGTCGCCGACACGATCCGCAGCTGGACCGTGTGCGAGACGCTGATCTCGGTGGTCGGTCTGGGGCTGACGCTGCTGCTGTCGCTGGTCGTCTAGCCTATTTGCCCCCGATCGTCGTCGCGGGGCTGTTCCACCCGCGCAGCCGCACCGTGGCGACGCCGCGGTCGCCGGGATAGGCGACGGTGACGTCACGCGTCTCTCCGGGCAGCAGCGAGACGTAATTGTCGCTGAAATAGGCCGGCAGGATCTGCACGCCCTTGCTGTCGAACAGTGTCAGCTTGGTCTGCAACGCGGGAGTCGTGCCCGGATTGGACAGCGTGACCCGGAGCGATCGCTCGCCCGCCGCCGCCGTTCCTGCCGCCACGTCAGCCCGAAGCGTGGCCTGCGGCATCGCCGACAGCGCGCGCAGATCCGCGGGGTTCGCCGCCTGCCAGTAGAAATTCTCCGACACGCGGCTCCCGTCGGCGGCCGACGCGTCGAGCCGGACCAGCACCGGCCCCTTCGCGAGAGCGGCATCGAGCGCCAGCGGGAAGAGCGCGACCGTGGCGTTGGCGGGCAGGTCGACGGTCTGCGCGTGGGTCGCGACGGTCGCGCCGGTCAGATCGGTGACCCGCGCGGTGGCCTTCACCCCGGTCAGCGGCCGGCGCGTGGTGTTGACCATCACGACCTGACGGCCCGGCTGGTTCATCTGGATATGAACCGGCTCCGCCCCCTTCTTGGTGCCGTAGAACGCGGCGTGCGTGTCATAGTCCGACGAGTAGATCTGGAAATCGCTCGAGGGCCAGGCGGGGTGCGTCATCCACAGCATCCGGGCGCTGTTGGTGGTCCACAGCCCGGCATTGAACCCTTCGAAGATCGCGCGGTGCGATTCGTAGGTGAGCATCTGCGCCTTGCGCTCGAAATCGGCGAGATCCCGGGCCGGACCGAATTCGGTGTCCATCGCGCGCACGAAGCTCGCCATCGACACGCCGCGTTCCTGGTGCCAATCGTGATAGACCCAGGTGTCGCTGATCGGCCAGCGATCCTCGACGGGGACGGTGCGCTGCCACGATTCCAGCGTCGGAAAGCTCGCCGTGCCGACCTCGATCGCGAAGCCGTGCGGATAGCCGGTGAAATAATCCTCCGGCGGGTGCCATTCATAGGGCCCCGATCCGCCGAGATTGATGACGCGCGAATTGCCCTTGTAGAGACGGGTGCCGTCCTCCTGCCAGACCATGTCCTGCAGCGCGGTCTGCAGGATCGGCTGCGGCACGCCTTCGTTGCGGCCGAACCAGAGGATGATCGACGGGTGGGTGCGATAGCGCCGCACCACGTCACGTGCATTGGCGACGAACAGCGGCACGTCCTGCGCCTCCGCGTCGTTGTCCTGTGTCGACTCCCAGAAGTCGTTGAGCACCATCAGCCCGTGGCGGTCAGCGAGCGCGTAGAACGCCTCTTCGGTGCTCTGCCCCATCCAGTTGCGGATGATGTTCATCCCCGCCTCGCGGTGGAGCCGGAAATAGGGGGTCAGCCGGTCGGTGCCGACCCGCTTCATCATGTCGTCCATGCCCCAGTTGCCGCCGCGCGCGGCGATGCGGACGCCGTTGACGCGCAGCACCATCTGCGGCGACAGCGGATCGTCGGGCAATGCGGTGACCGCAGGCGATGTCTCCGCCCCCGGCATCAGCGAATTCGCCCAGCCGCCGCGGACCTTGCGCAGCGCCGGGTGGCGTTCGTCGATCACCGGCGTGCCGAGATCATGCGCGAGCGCGGTATCGACCAGCACACGCCGCAACGCCCCCGTGGTGTCGAGCGACGACAGTTCATACGTCACGCTGCGCATCCCGAAATCGAGACTGCGGCGGTCCGACACGACACGGTCGCTCGCCACCGTCAGGTCGAGCCGGTGCAGCGCCGGATCGCCATAGCCGTTGGGCCACCAGAGTTTCGGCTTCTGCACCGCGAGTTGCGGGAAGCTGCTCGGGGTAAGGCGCACGACCTGGCTGGCACCGGCCGGAATCGTCACGGTCCGTTCGACCGCGACATCGTCGAACGCCGCGCGCACGGTCGCCGAGGCGGGCGCGGTGCCGTGGTTCGTCACCGGGACCTCGATCGAGACCTCGGCGACCGCATTGTCGGGCCGCGGCAGGCGGGTCGAGACCGCCGGATCGCCGATCGTCACGAACCCGGTCGCGGCGAGATCTACACCCTGCCACAGCCCGGTGTTGCGATCGCGCACGCCAGGGATCCAGTCCCACCCCTCGCTCGCGCCGAAGGTCGGACCGTCGCTCATCAACGCGCCGCCATTGTCGCCGCGCCCGCCGGCGAGCGACTGTTCGTGCGCGATGCCGGGATGCGGCGGCGGCGCGACCAGCACCGCGATGCTGTTGCGCTGCCCGGGCCGGAGCCGGTCGGTCACGTCGAACCGCCCGCGGATAAAGGCGCCCTTCACGTCGCCGATCGCGGTGCCGTTGACCCAGACCTGCGCCGCATAGTTGACGCCGTCGAACGTCAGCGTCAGCCGCTTGGCGGGGGTCGCGGGCAGCGTGAATTCGCTGCGATACCACCAGGATTGCCGCGACAGGCTTTCGGGGATCGCCATGTTGTTCAGGCCGATTGTCGGATCGGGATAGACGCCGCGATCGACGAGCGTCGTCAGCACCGTGCCCGGCACGGTCGCGGCATGCCACGAGCGCGCATCGAACCCCGGCTGCGAGATCGCGGCCCCGTTCGCCGCCACGGTCGGCGCCGCGACGAGACGCCAGGCATTGACGGCATAATGCCCCTCGCGCGTCGGCGCGAGCGCGGGGGCGGTCGATACGGGGCTTGCGACGGGCTTCGAGAAGGGCGCCTTGCCGGTCGGGAGTTCCCAGGCCGGTTGCGGGGCGGTCAGGCCATATTGCGTCTTGACCTGCAGCGGCCAGGACGGGCTGGCATCCTCGAACCGGATCAGCGCCGCGTCGGGCTGACGCCGGGCGAGCGTGGCGATCGCGGGTGCGCCGAGCAGCACGGGATCGAGCGCGAACGCAGCGATCCGCCCTGCAAACCCGGCCTGGCCGGGCAGGCGCGGTCCGAGCGCGACGACGCCGGTGGCCGGCGGCATCGCCTCGGCGGTGGCGGTGCCGACGAGCCGCCCGTCGACGAAGAAGCGCACCCGGCCCGCATCCGCGGTCGCGGTCAGCAGGTGCCAGGACTCGCGGGTGATCGGCGCAGCGGCGCGGAGCGTCGTGGCGCCCATCTGGAAAACGGGCTTGCCATCGTCGAGCGCGAACATCCGTGCGGCCGCGCCGGCGGGGTTGCCGATCGCCGCGACCGGCACGCGTCCCTTGGGCAGCAGCGTCGGGTTGATCCAGGCGCGCATCGTCCATTGCGGCATCGGCGGCAGTGCCTCGTCGGCGGCATAGCCCTGTACCGGACGTTCGAGACCGTCGGACCCGGCGAGGAACACCGCGTTATACGGCCCGATCGCCGCCCGCTTCGGGTGCGCGATCCGCGACGACGGCCAGTCGACCTGCTGTGCCGCCGCCTGCGCCGGCCCCTGCATGGCCGCGACGCCGGCGCACAGCGACGCCGTATAGATCCTGATGGCACACATCTCGCAGGCTCCCCTTGGGTGTCGTTCGCGTTATTTCGGCAGCACGGTCCGCGTCCCGGTGATCGTCACGTCCGTCCAGATCCCCGCCGCGTCCCCGGGCTGCCCGCCGCCGACGAACAGCCGGTAGCGACCCGGCACGACGGCATGCGTACCGTCATGCTCGACCATGCCGAGGCTGCGCGGATCGATGGCGAAGTCGACGGTGCGGGCTTGGCCGGCGCGCAGCGGGATCCGGCGGAACCCGACGAGCTGGCGTTGCAGCACGGGAATCGTCCGCCCCTGTTCCTGCGGGTCGACGGGTGCGAGATAGGCCTGGACCACTTCGTCCCCGGCGAGCTTGCCGGTGTTGGTCACGGTGACGCTGACCGCCAGCGGCTGTCCCGCGGTCACCGTCGCGATCGGCGCCGTCTTGGGGGCATAGGCGAAGCGCGTGTAGCTGAGGCCGTGGCCGAACGGGTAGAGCGGCGTACCGCTGAAGAAACGGTAGGTCCGGTTCTTCATGCTGTAATCGATATAGGCCGGTAGATCGCGCGTCGTGGCATAGACCGTCACCGGCAGACGCCCGCCCGGATTGATATCGCCCGCCAGCATCCGCGCAATCGCGGTCCCGCCGGACTGGCCCGGATACCAGGCGGCGACGACCGCGTCGGCATGGTCCCTGCTCCACGGATCGGCGATCGCGGAGCCGGTCAGCTGCACGACCACGATCGGCTTCCCGGCGGTGGCGAGCGTTTCCAGAAGCGCGCGCTGCGGCTCGGGCAGTTCGATCGCAGTGCGGTCGCCGCCGAGGAAGCCCGGCACGTCGAGCCGCAGCGCCTCGCCCTCGAGCGTTGGCGACAGGCCGGTGAACACCACGACCACATCCGCTGCACCGGCGGCGGCGAGCGCCTCGCCGCGCTGCGCGTCGATCGGCGCGACCCAGCGCAGGCCGATCCCGCCATCCTCGCTTGCGTGCACATAGTCGATGCGGAGGTCGTGCGGTTTGGCGTCGGTGACGGTGACTTCCGCCTCGACTGCGCTATCGCTGCCGTCGTCGGTGATCAGCGGCTTGCCGTCGAGCCACAGCTTCACCGGATCATGGCCTTCGCAGTCGAAGCAGCGGGGGACGTCGAGCCGCAGCCGGTAGCGGCCGGGGCCCGGCGGCGTCAGTTGCCCGGTCCAGCGGACGCCGTAGCCTTTGCCCGACAGTCCTTGAACGGGCGGCGCGCGATCCCAGTCGAAGTCGATCGTGCGGTCCTGCCGGGTCGCGACCCGCCGGGTCATCGCGCCGTCGCTGAAATACTCGCCTGTCAGCCCCGGCCTGCCGTTCGCGGACAGGGCGGTTTCGGGTACGGGCAAGGCGACGCCCGCCGCCAGCCCGCTGCCCTGCGCATAGGTTACGCGATCGGCGCCGAAACGCGCGCGAATGCCCTGCAACGGCGTGATCGGCGCGCTGGCGGTGCCGTGATAATTCGCCTCGAGCACGTCGAGCGAGTCGGCATTGGGCCCGATCACCGCGATCCGGGTCCCGGGCTTGAGCGGCAGCCGGTCCTTGTTGGTGAGCAGTACCAGCGACTTTTCCGCCGCGGTCTGCGCGAGTGCGCGGTGCGCGGGCGTGTCGACCTGCGACGGCGCGATGCGCGTCCAGGGGCTGCGCTGGCCAAAGGCGATGCCGAGTGCCGCGCGCGACGCGAGGACACGACGCAACGACGTGTCGATCGCGGCTTCGGGTACCAGACCCTTGCGGACCGCGGCGGGCAGCGCATCATAGCTCGGCCCGCAATCGAGATCGGTGCCCGCCTGCAGCGCCGCCGCGGCCGCCGAGGGCAGATCCGGGCGGTAATAATGGAAGACGGAGATATAGCCGACCGCATCGCAGTCCGACACGACCATGCCGTCGAACCCCCAGTCGCCGCGCGCGCGGTCGGTCAGCAACGCGGACGACGCGCAGGCGGGTACGCCGTGAAGCGAGTTATAGGCGCACATGATCGACCGCGCGCGGCCTTCGGTTACCGCCATGCGGAAGGCCGGCGTGTAGGTCCCGGCCATGTCGCGCGGGGAGATATCCGCGTCAAAGCTGTTGCGCCCCGCCTCCGGCCCCGAATGCGCCGCGAAATGCTTCGGCGTCGCGATCGCCCTGGGATGCGCGGCGTCGGGCCCCTGGATGCCGCGAACGAACGCGACGCCCAGCTTGCCCGTCAGATAGTGATCCTCGCCATAGGTCTCCTGCCCCCGCCCCCAGCGCGGATCGCGGAAGATGTTCAGGTTGGGCGACCAGATGTGCAGCCCCGCGAAACGCCGCCGGTCGCGCGTCGAGCGCACGGCGTTGTACTTCGCCCGCGCCTCGGTCGAGACGACCGTGCCGACCTGATCGAGCAGCGCGGTATCCCAGCTCGCCGCCAGACCGATCGCCTGTGGAAAGACGGTCGCGATCCCGTTGCGCGCGAGGCCGTGCAGCCCCTCGCTCCAATAGTCGTACGCGGGCAGATCGAGCCGGGGCAGCGCCGGCGCGCTGCTGCCGAGCTGCGCGGCCTTCTCCTCCAGCGTCATCGCCGCGATCGCCGTCTCGACCGCGGGTGGCGTCGGTTGAAGATCAGGCGCCTGAACGTCGGCGGCCATCAGCAGGAACGGCAGCATCGGCTTTCCCCAGTTAATCGGATCCGATGACCGACCCGGTCATGCCCAACGGCATACCGGGCCGGGGTCATCAGAAGTTCGCGCGCATGCCGACCCGGAACGCGCGTCCGACGACGTCGTAGAGACCGGGGTTGGTGATATCGCTGGGGACGGTGGCGGCGTCCTTGTTGAACATGTTGTCCACCTTGACATAGCCCTGCACCGCGTCGGTGAATTTGTACGAGGCGCTGATGTCGACGTAGAAGGCGCTATCGAGGTGATTGCGATCGATCGTCGGGTGATCGATCGTCGAGACCGGGCAGTTGGTCTGGCAGACGATATATTCGTTGCTGATCACGCCCGCGCTGATCCACCGCTCCTGCAGCGTCATGCTGAAGAGGTCGGCCGTCCAGTCCTGGACCGCGAGGACCTTCCAGCTCGGCGTCGCACCCTGCCCCAGATTCACGCCCGCCCCCTGGATGGGGATCGTGTTGGGCAGGCCGCGATCCGAGACGAAGTTCTTCACATGCGTCGCCAGACCACGCAGCGACGCCTGCCCCGGCAGGCCGATGCCCGACAACGGGACCTGGTAGCTCGCCTCGATGTCGAAGCCGTCGGTGAAGATCGACGCGAAGTTGAACGGCTGGACGGTGACCGACGCGTTGTTCGGATCGCTGATGTCGAAGCTGTTGCAGGTGAAGGTCACGCCGGCGAAGCAGAGGTTGATCTGGGTCTGCGCATCGAGCGCCGCGATCGCGCTCTTGATCTTGATGCGGTAGTAATCGACCGAGATGTTCAGCCGCGGCGCCCAGGACGGACGCGACAGGATCACGCCGAATTCGGTATTGCGCGCGACTTCGGGGCGCAGCGCGGTGTTCCCCGTGGTCGTCTGGAGCACGGTGAGCGTGCGACCCGGATTGAACGGATCGGTCGTGCCGGTGCGATTGCTGGTGACCGGCGCGGCGAAGAGCTCGCTCAGATTGGGCGCGCGGATATCGCGCGAGGTCACGCCGCGGAAACGGATGCCGTCGACCGGCGTGTCCCAGGTCGCGCCGACCTTCCACGTATAGACCGTCCCCGACGTGCTGTAGTTGGTCGCGCGCCCGGCGGCATTGAGGTTCGCCTTGCCGACCCCGTCCGAGTTGAACAGCGGCGCATTCACCTCGAGGAAGGATTCATACACGCTATAGGCGCCGCGGCCGTCGCGGTAATTGCCCGCATACCAGTTGCCGCCCTGCGGGTTCAGCAGCGGGTCGCTGGGATATTGCGCGTCGTAGGCACCGCTGGTCACGACGCCATTGCCGTAGGGATCGGCGTTCACCTGATAGAATTCATGCCGATATTCGCTGCCGAACGCGACCGACAGCGCGCCGGCGGGCAGTTGCAGCGGCTCGCCGCTGACCGAGAAGCTCGCGACATCCTGGGTCTGGCGCGTATGCTGATATGGTCCGTTGCCCGGAAGGATATAGGCGAGCGCCGCGGCGCTGGGCGTCTGGCCGCCGATGATGTTGAGCGGGACGCAGCCGCTGGCGACCGCGGCGGGATTGGCGCAGGTGATGCTGCCATCGGGCGCGCGGACCGCCTGGATCGCGGCATTGTAGCGCGGCATCAGCGGGATATCGCGGACGGTGATGTCGGTGATGCCCGTGCCGTGCTGGTAATAGGCATCATAGCGCCAGTCGCCCCCGAACGCCTGGATCTTGCCCTTCGCGCCGGCGACGAAGCGATATTGCTCGCGCTCGGTGCGGACGCTGATCGAGTCGGGGAAGATCGCGTTGTCGACGCCGTAGCGGAACTGGGTGATCCCGTTCGCCGCGCAGGCGTCCTGGATCGAGGTAGGGACATAGGGGTTGGCGCACTGGAGCGTCAGGTTGCCGAACTGCGCGGATCCGACATTGGGAATGTTGCCCGTCGTCACCCGGGCGACGTTGACGGTGGTGTAAAGTTCATTGTCGGGATCTATGTCGAAGCCGATCCGGCCATAGCCGCTGAGCCGCGTGATCGTCGACTTGAGCGAATTGGCGTTGGTCACGTTGCCCGACCGGTCGCCGCCTTCGCACACGCCGTTGTAGCAGCCGAGCACGTTGCCGTTCGCATCCTTTAGCGGCACGCCGTTCGAGCCATATTCGAACTGACGCGGATTGCCGTTCACGTCGAACGCGGTGCCCTGGAGCGGACCGGCGGTGATCAGGCCGTAGAGCGCGGTATTGTTCGCCTGGGTAAAGCTGCGATCGAGATATTGCGGGCCGCCGTCATTGGTGATGCCGCGGTTGATCAGGTTGCGCGAGACCAGCCAGTTGCGCCCGCCCGGGCCGCTGCCGTCGGGGTTCGATCCGACACCGAAGCCGGCCGATCCGATCCCGTCCTCGTGGCTGTATTCGCCGCTGCCGATGAGATGCAGCCGGTCGTTGAACAGCGATTTCCCGACCGCCGCCTGGACCGTGTGGTTGCCGTCATCGCCGTAGGTGCTGATGCCCGACTGGAGATTGGCCTTGAAGCCGGTGAAGCGGGTATTGGTCACGAAATTGACCACGCCGCCGACCGCGTCGGAGCCGTAGGAGGCGGAGGCGCCCCCGGTCACGACGTCGACCCGTTCGATCAGCGAGACCGGGAACAGGCTGACATCGGCGACGCCGGTGACGTTCGCGCCGACGACCCGCTGGCCATCGATCAGGGTGAGCGTGCGGATCGGCTGAAGGCCGCGAAGACTGAGCGCGCAATTTGACGCCGCGCTGCTGGCCGTTGCTCTGCTGATAATTCTGCTGCGCATCGGGCTGCACCTGACCCAGCCGGTT
>NZ_JPDP02000079.1:0-13382 GCF_000732685.2 Sphingomonas sp. STIS6.2 | reverse complement strand
AAAGGCCGGACAGTACGCATATCGTGACCGCAAGGTTAAGAAGCGCACCTTCCGTGGCCTGTGGATCCAGCGCATCAACGCCGGCGTCCGCGCCGAGGGTCTGACCTATTCGCAGTTCATGCACGGCGTGAAGCTGGCGGGTATCGAGCTTGACCGGAAGGTCCTGGCCGATATCGCGATGCACGAGGGCGCAGCCTTCAGCGCGATCGTCGCACAGGCGAAGGCAGCACTCCCCCAGGCCGCGTAATCCGCGACTGAGGTGCGGTTCGAAAAGGGCGCCGGTGGGAAACCACCGGCGCCTTTTTTTTGCGTTTGGGCGGAGTGAACGTCCAACCTCCGCGGTCCTTATCCCCCCCCGTCATCCCGGCGAAAGCCGGGACCCATGGTTACGGCGGACCCGGCGAAAGCGTGCTACCATCACCCGGCTCGCAACCATGGGTCCCGGCGTCCGCCGGGATGACGGATATAAAAGATCCGGGGGAGGGTGATCAAAGGGGGAGCAAGAAATGCGCGAAACCTTCCAGCCCTGCGTCTACATCCTCGCCTCCCGCCGCCACGGAACGCTCTACGTCGGCGTCACCTCAAATCTGCTCGCGCGGCTGGTTCAGCACCGCGAGGGGTTGATCCCCGGCTTCACTCACCGGTACGGCATCAGGCGTCTCGCTTATTACGAGATGTTCGACACTATGGAGGCCGCGATCGTTCGCGAGAAGCGGCTGAAGGAATGGCGAAGAGCGTGGAAGATCGAGCTGATCGAAGCGCGCAACGAAAATTGGGACGATCTGGGTATCGGTCTGGGGCTGCCCCGCCTACCCGATCTGCCGACCGAACCCGCCCTGGGAGTATGACGTGACGCAAGACCTGAACCAGATGCGCGAACACATGTTGGCGGCGATCGCCGCGGCATCCGGCCTCGACGCGCTGGAGGCATGCCGGGTCGAGGCGCTCGGCAAGCAGGGCACGATCACCGCGCTGCTGAAGACGCTCGGCAAGATGACCCCCGACGAGCGGCTCGTACAGGGCCCGCTGATCCAGGGGCTGCGCGAGGCGGTCGCGAACGGCATCGCCGAACGGAAAGCGACGCTCGAACGCGCCGCGCTCGACGCGCGGCTCGCCAGCGAAACGCTCGACATGACGCTGCCCGCCGACGCGCCCATGCCCGGCACGATCCACCCGGTCAGCCAGGTCATGGACGAACTCGCCGAGATCTTCGCCGACCTCGGCTTTGCGGTCGCGACCGGGCCCGAGATCGAGACCGACTGGCACAACTTCTCCGCGCTCAACATCCCCGAGACGCATCCGGCGCGCGCGATGCACGACACCTTCTATCTTCAGCAGGGGATCGACGCGAAGGCCGCGGGCACCGCCGACGAGAAGACGACCTTCTCGCTGCTCCGCACGCACACCTCGCCCGTCCAGATCCGCACGATGCTGAGCCAGAAGCCGCCAATCCGCATCATCGCGCCGGGCCGCACCTACCGCTCGGATTCGGACGCGACGCACACGCCGATGTTCCACCAGGTCGAGGGCCTCGTGATCGACAAGGGCATCACGCTCGGCCATCTGAAGTGGACGCTCGAAACCTTCGTGAAGGCGTTCTTCGAGCGCGACGATATCGTGCTGCGGATGCGCCCGAGCTATTTCCCGTTCACCGAACCCTCGGTCGAGATCGACGTCGGCTACACGCTGGTCAAGGGCAAGCGCGTCGTCGGCGGCGCCGAGCCAGACGGCTGGCTCGAGATTCTGGGTAGCGGCATGGTCCACCGCAAGGTGATCGAGGCCTGCGGGCTCGATCCCGACGAGTGGCAGGGCTTTGCGTTCGGCTGCGGGATCGATCGGCTCGCGATGCTCAAATACGGAATGGACGACCTCCGCCCATTCTTCGACGGCGATATCCGCTGGCTGAAACATTATGGTTTCTCGAGCCTCGACGTCCCCACTCTGTCGGCAGGAGTCGGCGCATGAAGTTCACGCTCAGCTGGCTCAAGCAGCACCTCGACACCACCGCCACGCTCGCCCAGATCGTCGACGCGCTCACGCGTATCGGCCTCGAAGTCGAAGGCGTCGAGAATCCGGGCGAGAAGCTCGCCGCGTTCCGCATCGCCAAGGTGCTCAGCGCCGAACGCCATCCGCAGGCGGACAAGCTCCAGATCCTGTCGGTCGACGCCGGTGACGGCCCGCTCCAGGTCGTCTGCGGCGCGCCCAATGCACGCGCGGGGCTGGTCGGCGTGTTCGGGGCGCCCGGCGCCTACGTCCCCGGTCTCGACGTCACGCTGAAGCTCGCGAGCATCCGCGGCGTCGAATCGAACGGCATGATGTGCTCGACGCGCGAGCTGGAGCTCGGCGAGGATCATGACGGCATCATCGAACTGCCCGCGGACGCGCCGATCGGCACGCCCTACCCCGATTATGCCGGGCTCACCGACCCCGTCATCGACGTCGCGATCACGCCCAACCGCCAGGACTGCATGGGCGTGCGCGGCATTGCGCGAGACCTCGCCGCAGCCGGCATGGGCACGCTCACACCGCTGATCTTCGATCCGATCGTCACCGACGGGGCAGGGCCATCGGTCCGCACCGACGACGCCGCGGGCTGCCCCGCCTTCTTCGCGCAGACCGTGACCGGCGTGACCAACGGCGAGTCTCCCGACTGGATGCGCCGCAGTCTGCTCGCGATCGGCCAGAAGCCGATCTCCGCGCTCGTCGACATTACCAACTATCTGATGATCGACCTCGGCCGCCCGCTGCACGTCTACGACCGCGCGAAACTCTCCGGCGGCCTCGTTGCGCGCAAGGCCAAGCACGGCGAACAGGTCGTCGCGCTCAACGGCAAGACCTACACGCTCGACGAAACCATGACCGTCATCGCCGACGACGTGGCGGTGCACGACATCGGCGGCATCATGGGCGGCGAGCATTCGGGCGTCTCCGCAGACACCACCGACGTGCTGATCGAATGCGCCTATTTCGATCCCGACCATATCGCGCGCACCGGCCAGAAGCTCACGCTCACCTCCGACGCGCGCAGCCGTTTCGAACGTGGCGTCGATCCGGCGTTCCTCGACGACGGCCTCGCGATCGCCACCGCGCTCGTGCTTCACGTCTGCGGCGGCACCGCGAGTGAGGTCACGCGCTCGGGCGAAGCACCGTCGGAGCCCCGCGTGATCCATTACGACCCGCGCCTCAGCGCGGACCTCGGCGGACTGCACGTGGCGCCGGAACGCCAGGCGCGTACGCTGCTGTCGCTCGGCTTCACGATCGGTGCGATCAAGAGCGCGGATGCGTTCAGCGACGCGCTGTTCTCGACGATCGAGGGCAAATGGCCGGTGACGGTCCCGAGCTGGCGCCGCGATGTCGACGGCCCCGCCGACCTCGTCGAGGAAGTCGTGCGGATCGAGGGCATCGACAATATCCCCTCGACCCCACTGCCGCGCCTGCCGGGCGTCGCCAAGCCGACCGCCACGCCCGAGCAGAAGCTCGAACGTAGGGCACGTCGCGCGGCCGCAGCCCGAGGGCTCGACGAAGCGGTGACGTGGAGCTTCCTCTCAGAGGCGGAAGCCGTACCGTTCGGCGGCGGCGCGTGGACGCTGGCCAACCCGATCAGCGAAGACCTCAAGGTCATGCGCCCCTCGCTGCTCCCCGGCCTGCTCGCCGCAACGGGGCGCAACCTCAAGCGCGGCCAGCAGAGTGTCCGCCTGTTCGAGATCGGTCGCCGCTATCTCGCCGACGCCGAACGCGCGACGCTCGGCGTGGTGCTGGCGGGCGACCGCCGCCCGCGCGGCTGGCGCGACGGCAAGGCCGCGAGCTTCGACGCCTATGATGCGAAGGCCGAAGCGCTGGCACTGCTTGCTGCTGCCGGCGCACCGGTCGACAATCTCCAGGTCATGGGGGAGGCGGGCGATGCCTGGCATCCGGGCCAGTCGGGCACGCTTCGGCTCGGACCGAAGACGGTGCTAACAAGCTTCGGCATGCTGCATCCGCTGGTCGTGAAGGCGTTCGACCTCGACGGCGCGGTCGCCGCGGTAGAGATCTATCTCGACGCGATCCCGCCCAAGCGGGCTTCGGGCTTCGCCCGCCCGGCCTACACGCCGCCGGCGTTGCAAGCGGTCCGCCGCGACTTCGCGTTCCTCGTGCCGGCGGCGCTTGCAACCGACGCGCTGGTCCGTGCGGTCAAGGGCGCCGACAAGGCCGCGATCGTCTCGGCGCGTGTTTTCGACGTGTTCACCGGCCAGGGCGTCGAGGACGGCCACAAGTCGGTCGCGGTCGAGATCGTCCTGCAACCCACCGCCAAGAGCTTCACCGACGAGGAGCTGAAGGCGGTCGCGGACAAGGTCGTCGCGGCGGCGGCGAAGCAGGGCGCGAGCCTGCGCGGGTAACGCGCCCCAACACCCTGTTCGTCATCCTCGCGAAGGCGGGGATCCATACTGGCTGACCAATCGATTCTATCGAAAGCGCTGCCGCTCTGGATCCCCGCCTCCGCGGGGATGACGTGCGGCGTAGCGTACAAAATGGCCGACCGTAGCGGAGTACAGACATGACCGACCTCATCACGATCGCCAACGACCACCTCACCGCGCAGATCAACCCGCTCGGCGCCGAACTCACCTCGCTCAAGGACGCCGAGGGCCGCGAGCTGATGACCAACGCCGACCCGGCCTATTGGACCGGCCACGCGCCGATCCTCTTCCCCGTCGTCGGTCGCCCCTACCGCGACACGATCCGCGTCGACGGCACCCAATACCCGATGAAGCAGCACGGCTTCGCGCGGCGGCAGGGCTTCGACGTCGTTGATCGGCACGCGAACCGTGTCGCGTTCGTTCTCGATGACAACGACGATACTCGCGCTCACTATCCATTCGCTTTCAGCCTGACGTTGGTATTCGGGATTATCGATTCTTCGCTGCTGGTGGGCGTAGAGATCGCGAATACCGGCGACGTTCCGCTCCCGGCGAGCTTCGGCTTCCACCCCGCGTTCGCCTGGCCTTTGCCCTACGGCCAGGATCGTGCCGACCACCGCATCGTCTTCGCGGCCGACGAGCCCGACACGCTGCGCATGATCGCCGACGACGGCACGATCGCCGAGGGCGAGCGTCCCTCGCCGCTGGAGGGCCGCACGCTGCACTTACGCGACGACCTGTTCGCGAAGGATGCGCTCGTGTGGGATTCGGTCCGTTCCCAGTCGGTCACCTACGGCGCCGAGCACGGCCCGCAGCTGCGGATCGATTTCCCCGACACGCCCAAGCTCGGCCTCTGGACCAAGCCCGGCGCGGCCTATGTCTGCGTCGAGCCCTGGCACGGCATCGCCGACCCCGAGGGCTATACCGGCGAGTTCCGCGACAAGCCCGGTGTGTTCGAGGTGGCGCCGGGGGACGTGAAGCGGATCGCACTCCGCGTCACGCTGGTCCCACCCGCGCGCTGACCCGAAACGATCCTCCCCCGCCAGGGGGAGGTGGCGCCGAAGGCGACGGAGGGGGAGGATACGGAACGAGCGTTTCCCTGCCCGCCCCCTCCGTCAGGCTGCGCCTGCCACCTCCCCCTTGCGGGGGAGGATGACGGTGTGGTCAAGGACCCCTCTGTCCTACACGCCCCGCATCTGCCAATAGCACGCGATGATCGCTGCAAGCCTTCTCCTCCCGCTCCCGCCGCGTCCCGCGCGGGGAGGGGATTCCGAGCGGTACGTAGCCTGAACTTCCTTAACTTCCGAGCCCCGACTCGGCTCCCCGGACCCACGCCATGACCCAATTTCCCCGCCGCACCTTCGCGATCATCTCGCATCCCGACGCCGGCAAGACCACGCTGACCGAAAAGCTCCTGTATTTCGGCGGCGCGATCCATCTCGCCGGCGAGGTGAAGGCGCGCGGCCAGAACCGCCGCGCCCGTTCCGACTGGATGAAGATCGAGCAGCAGCGCGGCATCTCGGTCACGTCGTCGGTGATGACGTTCGAACGCCAGGGAATCACTTTCAACCTGCTCGACACGCCGGGCCACGAGGACTTCTCGGAAGACACCTACCGCACGCTGACCGCGGTCGACTCGGCGGTCATGGTGATCGACGCCGCCAAGGGCATCGAGCCGCAGACGCGCAAGCTGTTCGAGGTCTGCCGCCTGCGCAACGTGCCGATCATCACCTTCGTCAACAAGGTCGACCGCGAGGGGCGCGACCCGTTCTCGCTGCTCGACGAGGTGGCCGAGATGCTTCAGCTTGACGTCTGCCCGATGAGCTGGCCGGTCGGCATGGGAGGCGAGTTCGAGGGCGTATACGACCTCTACGCCAATACTTTGAGCCGCCCCGAAGGCGACAGCCGCGAATTCATGGGCAAGGCGATCCCGTTCGCCGGCATCGACGACCCGGAGTTGGCCAAGATCCTCAGCCCCGAAGCGATGATCCGCCTGAACGACGAAGCCGAACTCGCGCAGGGCGGCTATTCGAGTTTCGACGCCGACGCCTATCGCGCAGGCAATCTGACGCCGGTCTATTTCGGCTCGGCACTCAAGGATTTCGGTGTCGCCGAGCTGATCGCAGCGCTCGCCGACTACGCCCCGCCACCGCGCGCGCAGCCGGCCGAGCCCGCCCCCATCTCCCCCGACGAAAGCGAAGTCACCGGCTTCGTGTTCAAGGTGCAGGCAAACATGGATCCCAACCACCGCGACCGGATCGCGTTCATGCGGCTGTGCTCGGGCGTGTTCAAGCGCGGCATGAAGCTGACCCCCACAGGTCACGGCAAGCCGATCGCAGTCCATTCGCCGATCCTCTTCTTCGCGCAGAACCGCGAGCTGGCGGACGAGGCGTTTCCGGGCGACATCATAGGCATCCCCAACCACGGCACGCTGCGCGTCGGCGATACGCTGAGCGAACGCGCCGCGATCCGCTTCACCGGCCTGCCGAACTTCGCCCCTGAAATCCTGCGCCGCGTCGTGCTGAAGGATTTCACCAAGACCAAGCAGTTGCGGAAAGCGCTCGACGACATGGCCGAGGAGGGGGTGACGCAGGTCTTCTACCCCGACATCGGCTCGAACTGGATTATCGGCGTCGTCGGGCAGCTCCAGCTCGAGGTGCTGCTCTCGCGCCTCGACGCAGAGTACAAGGTCGCGGCCGGGCTCGAGCCGGCGCCGTACGAGACCGCACGCTGGATATCGGCGGAAGACCCGCAGGAGCTCAAGACCTTCGCCGAGATCAACCGCGGCGCAATGGCGAAGGATCGCGACGGGAACCCGGTGTTCCTCGCCAAAAGCGCGTGGGAGGTGAACTACATCGCCGACCGCTATTCAAAGATCCGCTTCGCCGCGACCCGCGAACGGTAAGGGACCGCCATCGATCGTCATCCCCGCCCGCGCGAGGATGACGAACCGGCAGGCATGCGGATCAATCCGCGGCCAGGGCCTCGGCGAGCATGTCGCGGATCGCGCGCAGTGCCGTGATCGGCGTCTCGGCGGGCGCAACGATCTCGGGAGCGACTGCGGGCGGTGCGCCCTTTTCGGCGGCCAGCAGCTGCTGGACGCCGCGCACGGTATAGCCGTCGCGATTGAGCAGCTGGTCGATCCGGCGCACCAGCGCGACGTCCTCGACGCGGTAATAGCGCCGATTCCCGGCACGCTGGAGCGGTCGGAGCTGGGGGAAACGCGTTTCCCAATAGCGCAGGATATGCTGTGGCAAGCCGGTATCGTTCGACAGTTCGCCGATGGTCCGGAATGCGGTACTGGCCTTGCCGGAACTGTCCGGCATCGCGTGCCTCAGCCTGCGCCGACGATGCGTTCGCGCATCATCTGGCTTGCGCGGAACGTCAGCACGCGGCGCGGTGCGATCGGCACCTCGACGCCCGTCTTGGGGTTGCGACCGATGCGCTCGCCCTTGTCGCGCAGGACGAACGTACCAAAGCCCGAAATCTTGACATTCTGCCCGCTGGTCAGTGCTTCGCACATCTCGGTCAGGATCTGTTCGACGACTTTTGAAGCATCCGATCGCGAAAGTCCGATTTCGCGATGAAGCGATTCGGCTAGATCGGCTCGTGTCAGCGTACCCGTCATTGTCATTCCGAAACTCCCACACCCATTGCGGTACCTACACAAGCAGCGTGATCATCGGAAGAGCTTTATCGGACAAATTGCAACTGGCTTTCAGTTGCGTTTAGAAGCGGATGACCGCCGCACCCCAAGTAAAGCCGCCACCCATCGCCTCGAGCACGACGATCTGGCCCTGCTGGATCCGTCCGTCACGGACCGCCACGTCGAGCGCGAGCGGTACCGACGCCGCGGAGGTGTTGGCATGCTGGTCGACGGTGACGACGACACGCTCGGGGGCAAGGCCCAGCTTGCGCGCGGTCGCGTCGAGGATCCGGGCATTCGCCTGGTGTGGCACGACCCAGTCGACCTGGTCCGCGGACAGGCCCGCCATCGCCAGCGATTCGGTCATGACGGCGGCGAGGTTGGTCACTGCGTGACGAAACACCTCGCGGCCCTTCATCCTGAGCTTGCCGACCGTCCCGGTCGTCGAGACGCCGCCATCGACATAGAGAAGCTGGTTGTGTCGCCCGTCGGCATGCAGCTTGGTGGTCAGGATCCCGCGACCGTCCGCATCGGCGGTGTCCTGCGCCTCGAGCACGATCGCGCCCGCACCGTCGCCGAACAGGACGCAGGTCGTGCGATCCTCCCAGTCGAGGATCCGGCTGAACGTCTCGGCGCCGATCACCAGCGCGCGCTTGGCGACGCCGCTGCGGATCATGCTGTCGACGACCTGGACCGCGTAGAGAAAGCCCGAGCAGACCGCGGCGACGTCGAACGCGACGCAGTCGTCGATGCCGAGCATCGCCTGCACCTTGGTGGCGCTGGCGGGGAAGGTCTGGTCGGGCGTCGCGGTGGCGAGCACGATCAGGTCAATATCCTGCGCGTCGACGCCTGCTGCAGCGAGAGCCGCGCGGCAGGCGTCGGCGGCCAGAGTCGCGGTCGTCTCGCCTTCGCCGGCGATATGGCGGAACCGGATGCCGGTGCGCTCGACGATCCATTCGTCGCTGGTGTCGACCTGTTCCGCCAGCTGCGCATTCGAGACGCGGCGGACCGGCAGGGCCGATCCGGTGCCGGTAATCACCGAACGGATCATGCGGCTTCCTTGACGTTGCCCAGATCGTCGCTGATCCGGCGGACGAGGTCGTTTCTCACCATCTTGGCGGCATTGCCGATCGCCGTCGCCACGCCGCGCTCATTGGCGCCGCCATGGCTTTTGACGACGATGCCGTTGAGCCCGAGAAAGACCGCGCCGTTGTGATTATTGGGATCGAGATGATCGCGCAGCAATTCGGTCGCGGGCTTCGAAATCAGGAAGCCGAGCTTCGACCGGACCGAGCTGCGGAACGCGCGCTTGAGCAGGTCGGCGACGAATCGCGCGGTGCCCTCGGCAGTCTTGAGCGCGATATTGCCCGAAAAGCCGTCGCATACGACGACATCGACATCGCCACGCGACAGCCGGTCGCCTTCGATGAAGCCGGTGAAGTCCATGTCGAGCTTGGGCGTCGCGCGCAGCATGGCGGCGGCCTCGCGAATCTCGTCGGTGCCCTTCATGTCCTCGCTGCCGATATTGAGCAGCGCGACACGCGGATGCGCGATGTCGAGCGCGGTCCGTGCATAGGCGCCGCCCATGATCGCGAACTGGACGAGGTTGCGCGCGTCGCACTCGGTATTCGCACCGAGGTCGAGCATCACCATGTCGGTGTCGCCGAGCGTCGGAAGGCGCGCGGCTAGCGCCGGGCGATCGATGCCCGGCAGGGTCCTGAGCGACAGCTTGGCCATCGCCATTAGCGCACCGGTGTTGCCGCTCGAGACCGCGGCTGCGGCACGCCCCTTTTTGACGAGATCGATGGCGATGCCCATCGATGTCGTCTTGGCGCGACGAATCGCCTGGCTCGGCTTGTCGCTCGAGCCAACCACCTCGGGGGCGTGGACGATCTCGGAGTTGAGCTCGAGATTCGGATGGGCTTTCAGCCCGTCGCGAATCGCGGTTTCGTCACCGACCAGCAGGAAATGCATGCCGTCAAACTGGCGTCGCGCACGCGCGACACCCGCCAGCATTACCGCCAGCCCGTCATCGCCACCCATCGCATCGACGGCGATCCAGGCGCTGTCGGGCATGCTCACGTCCTTCGCTCAGGTAAGGGCTCAGCCCTCGACCGAAAGGATTTCGCGACCGTTATAGTGGCCGCAAGACGTGCAGAGGTTGTGCGGGCGCTTGAGTTCGCCACAGTTCGGGCACTCCTGAAATGCCGCGATCGTCAGCGAATCGTGGCCACGGCGCATGCCGCGCTTGGAGGGCGAGGTTTTTCTCTTGGGGACGGCCATTTCGGCACCTTGTTCTTTATAAAGGTCGGGGCTCCGATAGGCCCGGACGAAGGAGTCGGCAACCGACTGTTAAGGTCGGCCGCGTGAGCTACCATACGGCCTGACGCATCGCGAAGCGTGGCGCTATAGCGATAATCGCCTGCGTTGCAAGCATGGTGGCACAGTGGCACGACCCGCGCACACCGGAAACATCGAGGAATAAGCTGCATGATCCTGCCCGTAACCCTGACGATCGCCGCCGCGGCCGCGGTCCTCAATCTCTGGCTGGCCTTCCGGATCGTGCCGACTCGCCTCAAGGACAATGTCCTGCTGGGCGACAATGGCAATCCGGTCCTGCAGGGGCGGATGCGCGCGCAGGCGAACTTCGTCGAATATGCGCCCTTCATCCTGATCCTGTTCGCGCTGATCGAACTGGGTGGCGGATCGCCCCGCTGGTTGTGGATCGCCGGAGTCGTTTTCGTCGTCGCGCGAATCGCCCACGCCTTCGGCATGGACAAGACGACGTCGAACCTGCCGCGCGCCGGTGGCGCGCTCGCGACCTGGGCGCTGATGGCGCTGCTCGCGGGCTGGGCCCTCGCGATCGCCTATCAGGCCGGTGCCACGCCGTCGGTCACGACGTTCCAGACCGCACCGATCGAGGGTCGCGCATGAGCATCGTCCGGAATGTCGCCGCCCTCCTCGCCACGCCGATGCTGCTCGCGGTCGCGACGCCCGGCCTCGCGAAGGACGGCCCGGCGCGGGACGCCATCTCGCCCGAGCGCCTGTCCGCCGATGTCAGGACGCTGGCGTCGGACGCGTTCGAGGGGCGGGCACCGGGAACCGCAGGCGAAACCAGGACGATCGACTGGCTCATCGCGCAGTTCAAGGCGATGAAGCTGTCGCCGGGCGGGCCGGACGGCAGCTGGACGCAGGCGGTGCCGCTGGTCCACACGCGGCTGGGGCAGGGCAGCGTGCGCGCCGGGGCAACGCCACTGGTCCAGGGCCGCGACGTCTATCTCAGCACGGTGCGCGGGGTCGACCGCGTCGCGATCGCCGACGCGCCGATGGTCTTTGTTGGCTACGGCGTCACCGCCCCTGAACGCGGCTGGGACGACTTCAAGGGTCTCGACCTCAAGGGCAAGGTCGCGGTCTTCCTGGTCAACGACCCCGATTTCGAGGCGGTGGCGGGCGATGATGCGAAGGGCCGGTTCGGCGATCGGCGCATGACCTATTATGGACGCTGGACCTACAAGTTCGAGGAGGCCGCACGGCGCGGCGCGGTGGGGGCGCTGATCGTCCACGACACGCCGGGTGCCGGCTATGGCTGGGCGACGGTCACCGCACCCGCGGGCGAGAATTACGACATCGTGCGCGAGGATCCGGCCTCGCGCGTGCTGCTGCAGGGGTGGATCGAAGGGGCCGCCGCGACCCGGCTCTTTGCCGCCTCCGGTCAGGACCTCGCCACGTTGCGCAAGGCCGCGCGGCGCAGCGATTTCCGCCCCGTCGCGCTGAAGCAGCGGTTCACGACCGACCTTCCCGTTCGTCATGACACGGCGGAGAGCCGCAACGTGCTGGCGATGCTGCCCGGCAAGACCCGTCCCGACGAAGTGGTGATGTTCGGGGCGCACTGGGATGCGTATGGCGTCGGCGCGCCCGATGCGCAGGGGCGCACGATCCGCCCGGGTGCCAATGACGACGCGCTCGGCGTCGCGGGCGTGCTTGGCCTCGCCCGCCGCTTTGCCGCCGCGCCGCGCACCGACCGCAGCCTCGTCTTCGCATTGTGGAGCGGGGAGGAGCGGGGGCTGCTCGGGTCGGAAACCTATGCGGTGAGGCCGGTCTATCCCGCGGCGAAGACGGTCGCCAACCTGACGCTCGACATTCTCCAGACGGCGGGGCCTGCGCGCGACGTCCTGCTGGTCGGCGCGGGCCAGAACAGCCTCGAGGACATGCTGGGCGATGCCGCGAAGGCGCAGGGCCGGGTAGTGACCCCCGAAGCCCTCCCCGAACGGGGGCTGTTCTACCGCGCGGATCATTTCTCGGTCGCGCGGCGCGGCGTGCCGACGCTGTTGCTGATGGCGATCAGCGGCGCGTCCGACCTCGTGACCGGTGGTCGCCCGGCGGGGCAGGCGTGGCTCGACGGCTATATGAAATGCTATCACCAGACGTGCGACGCGTGGAGTGCGGACTGGGATCTGCGCGGCGCGGCGCAGGATGTCGGTCTGTTCCAGACGATCGGCACGAAGCTGGCGAACAGCCGGCTCTGGCCGGAGTGGCGCGACGAATCGGAGTTCAAGTCGGTTCGGGCTGAAAGCGCGGGGGAGCGGAAGTAGGACTCAACCCACATTCGCTACCACCCCGGCGAAGGCCGGGGTCCAGTTGGGAAGGTTGCAGTAACGGCGCGCTACCTCCGCCAATCTTGGTCCCCCAACTGGGCCCCGGCCTTCGCCGGGGTGGGGTGATTGGCGCGTTGGACATCTGCTTCCCGGTGTTCTCCCGCGTCCGCGGGAGAACCAGGACCTACGCCGCCAGCGCTCGATCGCTCACGAACAGGTTGGTCGCGCGCTCATGCGCGAACGTGCTCGCCGGGCCGTGCCCCGGGATGAAGCTCGTGTCGCTGCCCAGCGGCCACAGCTTTTCGACGATCGACGACAGCAGCACCCGGTGATTGCCGCCGGGCATGTCCGATCGTCCGACCGATCCCTGGAACAGCACGTCGCCGACCTGCGCGAATTTCGATGGCGCGTGATGGAAGATCACATGGCCTTCGGTGTGCCCCGGCGTTTCGTAGACATCGAGGACGAGATCGCCGACCGACACCCGGTCGCCCTCGACCAGCCACCGGTCGGGTTCGAAATTGACGCCGGCGATCCCGTATTTCGGCCCGTCCTGGTCGAGCCGCTGGAGCCAGAAGCGGTCTGCCTCGTGCGGCCCCTCGATCGGCACCGCCAGATCGTCGGCCAGCGCCTTCGCCTCGCCGGCATGGTCGATATGCCCGTGCGTCAGCAGGATCTTCTCGACGGTCACGCCCGCTTCCGCGATCGCCGCCTTGATTCGCGGCAGGTCGCCGCCGGGATCGA
>NZ_JPDP02000078.1:0-3081 GCF_000732685.2 Sphingomonas sp. STIS6.2 | reverse complement strand
GTTGACGGGCGGCTAGAGCAGGAGCCGCCAGCTTGGATCAGCGCCCACGCAAGCAAGACGCCGTAGGGCGCTTCTGCAGCTTCCCAACTGGGAACGAAGATCGAAAAGACCGACGCTTTCCTGGAAGGATGCCATTCTAAGAAAGAGATTAGCCGATCGCTCCGGCAGAATTGGTCCAACCCCGTTTGGCGTTGCACTTCATATACCGGGGTGTACTGTGCGGGCAATACAGCAGAAGGATGACGAACATGAATGCTGCCGACCATGACATGGATCGACGGATTGCCCGTCTCGAACGCAAATATCGCGTCGCTATCATCACCGCAGCTATCAGTTCGGCGTGCGGCATTCTCGCCGTCGTTGGGGCTGTAGGGAGTAGCGCGGTCGCAGCGACAACCGCGCAGGCTGATCCCAAGGTCATCAATGTGCTACGTGTTCGCGAGTTGAATGTCGTCGATAATAACGGCGTTACCCGCGTGAAGATCGGGGCACCGCTAGCACATGCTGTAGTTAACGGTAAGCAGAACAAATCACGCGGCGGACAACCCGAGGACACGATGTCGGGGATGCTTCTTTTCGATGCCGAAGGCGTAGAGCGGAGCGGCTATGCAACCGTCGATCACGGCTACTCGAATGTGCTGCTGACATTGGATGATAAGAACAAGCAGCACGCAATGTTTATTGCGGAGCCAACAGGAGCCACAACGCTGCGCCTATTTAATGCCGACACAAAGGACCGGGTCGACGTTGCTATCGACAAGGATGGGCCTTCGATCTCAATGATCCGCCGGGGGAAAGAAATTTACCGTTTCCCATCGGCCTAATTGGACGGGTAGCTTCCGCCATCGGCCTTTCCCGATTTGGATCGAGTTTCAGGAACAGACTGGCAGCTTTGCGATAGCCAAGGCGGAAAGCAGTTGAACGTCAGCTTGGATCAACGGGAACCCGAAGCCGTTTCGTTGGGGGCAGTTCAAGCGATGTAAGGTTGGTTTTAAGCCAACTTCGAATTTCGAAAGTTTTGCTTAAGAAGCCGGATAGAAAGAATAGTAGCCAGAAACCTAAGGCGAACACCCAGCGCCACTCGTGATCTGGTCCAGCAGAGAGCCTGATCACTACGCCCGCCATAATTGATATCGCTGTTGCTATACAAAACCACAGCCGGCAATCGAGTCGGTAGACTACTGTAACGCCTTCGACCTCTTGGTGTAATCGCAGCGAGCAAACCCCCAGCGCATTAAACATCCAACCGCCGCCCTCCGGGCGCGGCTTACTTTCTCCGCCTTTGGCTTGCGGAGTAAATCGGATCGCGTCACCCGTCATCGCGATGGTATCGACAGTCTGCGCTAAGAGTGCGGCTCGAAGGCGTTCCATGACGTCCGGAGTTGATATCAACTGCGGGTGCCGAACTGTTAGACGGCCGGTAATGGACAGCAGGAACGGCATATCGCGACCATACTGTAGGACAGTGAATCATGTTTTTATGGTCGCCGGGGCGATCTGGTCCGCTATCGCTACGCCTTACCCACGCCGTCTGGAATGACCGACCGACAAAGATCGCTACACACCAGTGCTGCTTTTGCCGATCTACGGACGCATGTAGGAACGTGCGAATTGGTTGAATGACGGGTCAGCAACCGCTCGATCTGCACACGCTTTGGCCTTATCCCGCATTGAGATTGGATCAGCCTTAACCGACTCAAGAATTGGTCCGATCTCCGACTGCATAACGGCTGGATCTAAATAGCGGCCTCCTTCAGCGGCTCGCATCTTGACCGCGTACCAGTCTTGTAGCCCCTTCGTCGCGCGCACCTGTTTATCGGGAGCACCATCATGCTTTGCCAGACCATGAAAGTAGAATGCCAGAACCGAACAGTGAATGTCATTATTAAAGTCGATCGTGACTGCATCGGCGGACGCGCAGCCGCACAAGCCAATGACTATCGCAGCACTTATGAGATTGCGCATTACGCTCCGCGTCCTCCATGTCCCTTGGGCATAGGAAGCCGACTTAGATTTGTAGTTTCTCCATTTTATTAATGGATAGGTACGTCGCCTTCCCGAAAAGGAAGGGCGTTCGAGAAGGCCGGAGCGTTCTCAGAATCGATGGTATTTCGAGAATGACTGCGAGGCCTTAGCGGTTAAGCGAAGCTGCCGGATCATCACCGAACACCCATTCGACGAACAGCGGATGCAAGTCCCGACGGCTCGACGCCTCCATCGCCCGCTCCAGATCGATGCTGGTGACCGTGCCGCCCGCATGGTCACGGGTGTAGCGACGCAGGCCCGACCAGAACGCGGCATCGCCGAGCGTAACCCGCAACTGCGCCATGAACAGCGCGCCCTTGCTGTAGTGGATAGCGCGCCGGACGCCCAATGTCGGGTAGCTGCCGTCCCAAGCCAGCGGCTTATCGAAGCCCGTCGCCCGCACCTTTTCGAGCCGGCTCCTCGCGACATCGAGTTCGGCGTCGTAGGCGACGCGGCCGTAGCGGTGCTCCTTCCACGCGGCCGTCATGAAGGTCGTGATACCCTCGTTCAGCCAGAAATCCTTGAGCGTCTCGCACGTGATGAGATTGCCCCACCATTGATGGGTGAGTTCGTGCACGATGGCCCAATCCTCCGACGGATCATCTGGCTTCGTCGGCAACGCATCGGTGCCGAGGACGGAGTATGTCGCAGCCTCCTGCGCCTCATCGCCTTCGACCAGAAGCTGGCCGTAGTCGGCGACGGGAAGCGGCACGCCGGCCTTGGCGGAGAGAAATGCGACCATCTCCCTCGTCCCGGCCATGTGTCGTTTCAGCTCGCCCGTGTCGGCGGTCTCGCTGAGATAGGTTAGCCTTTTTGATCCGGCCCGTTCGCTGACCTGCGTGAATCGACCCAACGCAAAGCCGTAAAGATAGGCCGAGTAGGGCCGGGGCGCTTTCCAGCTATGGATCTCGCTGCCGTCCGGTCCCGGTCGCCGCCCAACCATGCTGCCGACCGACAAGCTGGTCATCCCTGCCGGAACACGCAGATCGAGCGAGAACGCCGCCTTCTCGCCGAACTTGTTCTGGGAACAGACCATCCAGTCGCACGCGAAATAGC
>NZ_JPDP02000077.1:0-2674 GCF_000732685.2 Sphingomonas sp. STIS6.2 | reverse complement strand
AGATCGAGCGAGAACGCCGCCTTCTCGCCGAACTTGTTCTGGGAACAGACCATCCAGTCGCACGCGAAATAGCTGGTGTAGAGCGTGGTCGCCGACCCCGCGAACCCACGTAAGGGGCGGCCATGATAGGACAATTCGAGCTTCACGGTGCGTCCGCGCCGAAGCGGTCGGGGCAAATTGAAGCCGAGCACATCGCCTTCCACGGTGTGGGCGAGCGCAACGCCATCGAGGGCTGCACTGTCGATGCCGAGAGCATTGGCGGAGAAGTTCAGGCGCCGGACACCATCCATCGTTGCGCGCAGCGTGATCGCTTCACGCCCTGCGACGGTCCTGTTCTGGATGTCAGGGGTAAGCGCGAGCCTGTAGCTCACCACTTCGAATCCATCACCCGGCCTGTTGGCGGCGAGCGCAGGGCTGCACAGTAATCCCAGAGGCGTCCCGGCTAACAACGGCACCATCAACATTCCGCGGATCACTGATGCCTCTTATCGGCTATTATCCGTTTGCGGCGCGCCGTCCGGCACGTGCACGACGATGTTCGATGAGACGAATACCGATGATCGCTGCCTCGTAGAGAACAGCTAGAGTGATCGCGATCAGCAACAGCGATCCGGCATCGGGCGGAGATATTACGAGTGTGATCGCGAACGCGCCAACGATCGCGTAGCGCCGCGCGCTGATTAGCTGTCTACGGTTCACGATTTCAGCATGTTCCAGCAGTATGATTAATACCGGCAGCAGGAACGCGAGACCGAAAGCGAACAGGAAGCGCGTGGCAAAATTGAAGTATTTGCCAATCTCCGGGAGCGGCACTTGCTGCACATTGCCACTTACACTCGGTAAGGCGATAAGCAAATGCAGCATCATTGGGATAGCTAGGAAATAAGCCGTCGCTACCCCAATAAGGAATAAAGTTGGCGTAGCCAGGGAGAAGGGGAGAAGCGCCCTGCGTTCCTTACGGTTCTCCTGTGATCCAACGAGATACCACGATTGGATAGCGAAAATCGGGAGCAAGACCATCATCGCCGAGAAGAACGCAACCTTGTCCCGCACAAAGAACGCATCGAACACCTGTGGGTAGCTGATCGACTTTTGGCCGGCGCGCATCAGCGGCTGGATAAGAAACGAAAATATGTCATCCGCAAAATACCGGCACACAAAGAAGGCGACTGCGAACGCCGCGATGCAAACTAGCACCATTCGGCCGGGCTCCAGCAGAGGACCGAGCAGCGGGACGCGCGAATTGTTAGGTTGGTTGACTGTCTCGCTCACGACGGTGCCTTGCTATTGCTCGCGAAGTTCCCCGCGTCGGTGTCAGTGGAAGGCGCCGGAGCGACCTGCGGCTTTTCAACCATCACCGGCTGGTGCTGAACAGCGTCGTCATTCGCTAGATCGGCATCACGGAAAGTTGCCTGTTTCGATGCGTGATAAGCGCCTGTTGCGTTATCGGTCACCTCGTGGGCGTTACCCGGCGACGACGTCTCGGGTGACGGCACGGCGGGCGAGTGTTCACGCATGATACGGGCATTCTCCGCCGCCCACTTTTTTTCCATTTCTGCCAACTCGGACTCGCGCACCATTTCATCAAAACCGGCGCGGAATTGTCGGCCGACCCCTCGGGCGCGTCCGACCCAGTACCCTACAACGCGCATCGCTTTAGGGAGGTCTTTAGGACCAATCACGATCAGCGCGACGAAGGCGATCATGAGCAATTCGGAGGAGTCGACGCCGAACATCTAACTTTGAGCCAATGCGGTTGATCCCAAAGAGAAAACTAATAGAGCCAATCGTCCGGATTATCTACCGCATGTTGATTCGAGGCTAAATCCGCTGGATCAAGCCGCCCAACGGTTTTCGATCCAAGCTGTCTGCTCCCCTTCCCGAAAGGGAACGGCCAGCAAGACGACCGGGGGCGTTCCCATTGGGATCGGGATTTGGGAAGCACGCACCGCTCCTGCCCGCCGGTACCGATCGCGGGTTCGTCATTGCGGGCAGTACCGCCTTCGTTAATATGATGCTCCGTAAATCCCTCGCTTGCTGCGATGGCCCGTAAAACCGGATCACGTAGGGTTCGTATTCAAGGTGATGCCTGTGCTCGTACTATTTGCCGCTCTCGCCCTTGCACCCACTCAAGCACCGGTTGAGGCTAAAGGTTGTACAACAACACCATTTGGCGTGACTTGCCGTAAGCAAGCGACGCAAGAACCAACGAAGCATTGCAATACGACTCCGTTCGGTGTGGTGTGCTCTTTGCCACCTTCAGATAAGCTGACGGGTCCCGCCAGCCTAACTAGCGCAGGTAAAAAGGTAAAGAATTAAATGCCCGCAAGTTCGTGGGGGTTACGACGTGCAGGCTTTCTTCTGATCAAAGCCGCCTGCGCGTTCGCGCTCGGCATTCCACTTGCAGCGCCAGTGCCGGTTTTGGCCCAAGTTTCTCCGATGGTACAGGTGCAGCAGCATTTGCGTGCCGTTGATACGATGACAGCGCAATTTACGCAGGTCGATCGCAATGGCCGCTCACTGGCTGGCGAACTTACGCTCAAGCGGCCGGGAAAAGTCCGCTTCCAGTATCAAAGCGGCGTACCTTTGCTTGTCGTTGGAGACGGCAACTCGCTCATAATGATCGACTACAAGGTTCGTCAGGTATCGCGCGTACCTATCAGCAGTTCGCCGC
>NZ_JPDP02000076.1:0-5924 GCF_000732685.2 Sphingomonas sp. STIS6.2 | reverse complement strand
TGAAGACGCCGGTGCTGCTCGTGCATGGCGACAGCGATCGGGCGATCCCGTTGTCGAATGCGCGCGAGGCGGCGGCGGCGGTCGGTGACGGGCGGCTCGAGACGCTGCCCGGGCTCGGCCATCTCGCGCATGAGGAACGCCCCGAAGAGGTTGCGGCGATCATCCGACCGTTCATGGAGGCCCGTATATGAACGGCATTCTCGGCCTGCTCGACCTGATGATCGCGGGCGCGCCGGTCATCATCTTCTGCGTGTGGCAGCTCGTCTCGGTCAATCGGGCGATCGCGAAGGACAAGGTCGCCGGGGACTCCCCGACACCGCCCGACGCCGCTTCACCAGAAGGCGCGGGGCATCCGGTAGGGCAGCATCGACTGGACGATCGGTGATCGGAAGCGGCCGAGCGCGAGGCTTTCGTGCACGGCGCGCACCTCCTCGCCGAACAGCCGCGTGGCGAGCGCGGAACGGGCATAGAAGGGGGCATCGATCCACGTCTTCACCACGCGCGGGCGATGTCCCGCATCGGCCCGCGTCGCGCGCTTTATGAGCCAGCCGGTCCGGGGCAGGGCCGCCGGGGCGGGCTGGACGACGTCGTGCCACCGGCCCTGCGCATCGAATTTCAGCGCGAGGTCGAACGGCGTGCCGTCGCGCCGCCGCCCTTCGTACAGCACTGCGACGTCGCTTTTCAGATGCGCGCGTGACCAGTGCCAGTCGTCGAACCCCGCCTCGAGCGGTTCGTCGCCGAAGTTCGAATCGAAATAGCCGGGGCCCGACCAGCGGACGCCGGGATGCGTCATCGCGACCTCGACCTGCGCGCGGGGTGCGACCGGATGCCAGCGATGCCGCCCGCCCGGATCGAGCGCGAAGGCGGTGGTGCCGATCATCGCGGGGCTGACGCGGATCGTGCCGCGCACAGGGTAGGGCAGCGGCGCGGATCGTTCGCGGATCTCGATCACCAGCGTGTCGCCGTCCCAGCTGAGGCCGCTCGGGCCCACCACGAAATGATCGGTGCCCCGGTCGACGCGGTGCGCGGGACGTTCGGTCATCGCCCAGGCGCTGCCGCGCGGGCCGGTCAGCGCGACGTTGATCGCGCAGTGGTTTTCGGGGTTCGCGCGGCCGCTGAGCTTGTAATAGGGCGAGAAGACGCTGCCGATGAAGGCGATGATCGTCAGCCCATGGGCGCCGTCCGCGCTGGTCGCGTCGACATACCACCAGGCATAGCCCTGGGCATCGACACGAACGTCGAAGCGTGGTCCCTGAGCAGGCAGTCGACGGCTAGCCGGCCGGAAAGCGCCGCCATCGGGACGCCCGCGCCGGGGTGGGTGCTCCCGCCCGCGCAATAGAGCCCAGGGATCCGTGTCCGGCTGCCCTGCCGGCGGAAGGACGCCGCCCACCCGTGCGAGGCCCGTCCATAAAGGGCTCCACCCGTCGAGGGACACAGTGCCTCGAACGCGTGCGGCGTCGTCATGACGGTCGAGGGCGCCAGATCGAGCGAAAGTCCCGCCTGCGAAACGCCCTCCAGCATACGCCTCGTCCATGTCGCGATCTCCTCCTGGCTGGTGTCCGGGCCGTCGCCGGTAGGCGGCGCGTTGACGATGATCTGCACGCGTTCGGGGCGGGCAGGGGCGGACGCATCGCGGCGGTCGTCGTCGCCGCTGTCGCTGCGATCCTGCGCGCAGACATAGACGCTCGGCCGGGCGGCGGCGCGACCCGCCGACAGCGCGGCGAATTCGGCCGGATAGTCGTCCGAGAAGAAGACGGTGTGGCGGGCGAGCGGAAAGCCCGCGGCCTGCGCGTGTCCGGTCCACACCATCGCGCTGAGCGATCGGTGCGTGGCGGGGACGGGGGCGACCGCGTGACGGACCGCGGCGCCGAACCGGCCGACGGCGATCGCGGCGGGATCGGCGTTGCAGATCACCGCCGACGCGGCGATGCGCTCGCCGTCCTCGAACATGACCCCGGCGGCGCGGCCCCGCTCGATGAGGATCGCGCGAACCGGCGCGCGGTAGCGGAAGCGGACGCCGTTCTGCCGGCCAAGCGCCTCCAATGCGAGTGCGAGCCGATACATGCCGCCGTCGATCAGCCACACGCCGCTCGCCTCGACATGCGCGATCAGCATCAGCGTCGCCGGGCACTGCATCGGCGACGCCCCGCAATAGGTCGCATAGCGCGCGAAGAGCTGGCGCAGGCGCGGGTCGGTGAAATAGCCGCCGAGCGCGTGCCACAGCGAGGTATAGGGGCGCAGCGTGCAATAATCGCCAAGGCCGCGCAGACCCATCCGCCAGCCCAGCGTCAGCGGCCCGGGGCGTGTCGCGTGGAGAAAGGGCCGGTCGAGCGCGGTGAACAGCCGTTTCGCCTCGGCCCGGAACGCGCGATAGCCGCGGGCATCGGCCGCGCCGGCGAAGGCGCCGATCGCGTCCTCGCTCGCGGCGGGATCGGCGAACAGGTCGAGGCGGGCGGGGCCCCAGGCATGACGGGCGAGCAGCGCGGCGGGGCGCATCGTCACGTGCCGGTCGAGCGTGTCGCCGCATGCCGCAAAGACATCCTCCATGACCGATCGCAGCGTGAACACCGTCGGCCCCGCGTCGATCGCGTCGCCATCGACCGCGATCGTGCGCAGCTTGCCACCCGGCCCGGGCTGCGCCTCGACGACCGTCACGGTGCGGCCCTGCGCGGCGAGCAGCGCGGCGCTGACCAGCCCGCCGACTCCCGCCCCGATCACCACCACGCCCGCATCCGACACCGGCATCCTCCAATTGACGCGATGCTAACACCTGTCCACAAATATGGACACATGAAAACGTATCATCATCTTTTCGCCCGGGTGCGGGAGCGGTGGCTGGATTGTCGCAACCGCCTGCTCGCCGATCCGCGTGTTCAGCACGCGGCGCAGCGCTTTCCGCTCAGCCGGCCGATCGCGCGCCGCCGGGCGGGCGCCCTGTTCGATCTGGTCGCAGGGTTCACCTATTCGCAGATCCTTGCCGCCTGTGTCGAAACCGGGCTGCTGGCGCTGCTGGCACGCGGCCCGGCGGACGGGCGGACGATCGCGGCGCAGCTCGACCTGCCGGTGGCGGGCGCCGAACGGCTGTTGCGCGGGGCGGCGGCGCTGCGGCTCGTCGAGCCGTGCGGGGCGGACTGGGCGCTTGGCAGCGACGGGGCGGCGCTGCTCGGCAATCCCGGGATCACGGCGATGATCGCGCATCACCGTCTGCTCTATGCCGATCTGGCCGATCCCGTCGCGCTGCTGCGCCGCGGGGGCGGGGGCGGGGCGGTGTCGGATCACTGGCATTATGCCGAGTCGGCGGGGCAGGGCGATGCCGCTGCGGTCTCTGCCTATTCGACGCTGATGGCGGCGTCGCAACCGATGGTCGCAGGCCAGACGCTCGCGGCCTATCGGTTCGACCGGCATCGTCGCGTGCTCGATGTCGGCGGCGGCGAGGGGGCGTTTCTCTGCGCGCTCGGGGCGCGGTTCGCGACGCCCGGTCTCGGGCTGTTCGACCTGCCCGCGGTGACAGAGCGTGCGCGGGGGCGGTTCGACTCGGCGGGGATGGGCGCGCGCGCGACGCTGCACGGGGGCGATTTCCTCGCGGATCCGCTGCCCGAGGGCTATGATCTGATCACGCTGGTGCGCGTCCTGCACGATCATGACGACGCGGTGGCGCTGACGTTGCTGCGTCGTATCCATGCCGCACTGCCCCCCGGCGGCACGCTGTTGATCGCCGAACCGATGGCGCAGACGCCGGGTGCGGAGCGGTCCGGCGATGCGTATTTCGGCTTCTACCTGCTCGCCATGGGCACCGGTCGACCGCGGAGTGTCGCGGAGATTCGCGCGATGCTGCACGCTGTGGGCTTTGGCCAGGTCCGCACCCGGCGCACGGCGCTGCCGCTCATCACCTGTGTGATCACCGCAACACGATAATGTGTACAACCAAGTTGACAACATCATCTGTCTAGAGCAGATTACGATCATGATCTGATGGAGGACGGAGCGGTGGGCAACGGACGTATGGACGCACTGGCGGTCATACTGGAAGCGCCGGAAAGGCTTGCGCTCCGCACGCTGTCGCTCACGCCGATGGGCGATGCCGATCTGTGCGTCGAGATCGACTGGAGCGGGATCAGCACCGGCACCGAACGGCTGTTGTGGAGCGGCCGGATGCCCGAGTTTCCGGGCATGGGCTATCCGCTGGTCCCGGGCTATGAATCGGTCGGGCGGATCGTCGATGCCGGTGTCGAGGCGCGCGCGCGGATCGGCGAATATGTCTTCGTCCCCGGCGCAAATTGCTATCGTCAGGCGCGCGGCCTGTTCGGGGGGGCGGCGCGGCGGGTGATCCTCCCCGGTGCGCGCGCGGTGCCAATCGACGCGGCGCTTGGGCGCAACGGCGTGCTGCTCGCACTCGCCGCCACCGCGCACCACGCGATCGCGGTCGGCGGCGCGCCCGATCTGATCGTCGGACATGGCATATTGGGGCAGCTGATCGCGCGGATCGCGGTCGCGTCGGGGGCGGGTGCGCCGACGGTGTGGGAGGTCCAGCCGGCGCGTCGGATCGGGTCCGGCTACCGCGTGATCGACCCGGCCGACGATGACCGCTGCGACTATCGCACGATCTGCGACGCGAGCGGGACCGCCGATATCCTCGACCTCGCCTTCGCGCGGCTCGGCAAGGGCGGCGAGGTGGTGCTGGCCGGCTTCTACGACCGGCTGTCCTTCGCCTTCCCGCCGGCATTCCTGCGCGAGGCGCGGATGCGGGTCGCGGCCGAATTCACGCCTGCGGACATCGCCGCGGTGCTCGCGCTGATCGAGACCGGGTTGCTCGAGCTCGACGGCCTGATCAGCCACACCCGCCCCGCCGGCGAGGCGATGGACGCCTATCCGCAGGCCTTCACCGACCCCGATTGCGTCAAGATGGTCCTCGACTGGAGAGCGCTATGAGCATGTTCGATCCCGGACCCCTGCGGCGCGAGGCCGAACAGGAGCCGGATCCGGTCCCGACCGGCCCGGTCACCAAGGAAACGCAGATCATCGCGATCTACGGCAAGGGCGGCAGCGGCAAGTCGTTCGCGCTGGCGAACCTCAGCTACATGATGGCGCAGCAGGGCAAGCGCGTGCTGCTGATCGGCTGCGATCCCAAGAGCGATACCACCTCACTGCTGTTCGGCGGCAAGTCGACCCCGACGATCATCGAGACCAGCTCGCGCAAGAAGCTCGCGGGCGAGGAGATCGGGATCGAGGACGTCTGCTTCCAGCGCGACGGCGTGTTCGCGATGGAGCTGGGCGGACCCGAGGTCGGCCGCGGGTGCGGCGGGCGCGGGATCATCCACGGGTTCGAGACGCTCGAGAAGCTCGGGTTCCATGAATGGGGCTTCGACTATGTCCTGCTCGATTTCCTCGGCGACGTGGTGTGCGGCGGCTTCGGCCTGCCGATCGCGCGCGACATGTGCCAGAAGGTGATCGTCGTCGCGTCGAACGACCTGCAGTCGCTCTATGTCGCGAACAACGTCTGCAAGGCGGTCGAATATTTCCGCAAGATGGGCGGCAATGTCGGCGTCGCGGGGATGATCCTCAACAAGGACGACGGCACCGGCGAGGCGCAGGCGTTCGCCGCCGCGGTCGGCATCCCGGTGCTGACCGCGATCCCTGCGAACGAGGACATCCGCAAGAAGAGCGCGAACTACCAGATCATCGGCAAGCCCGGCGGGCAATGGGCGAGCCTGTTCGAGGAGCTTGCGGTCAATGTCGCGGAAGCGCCGCCGCTTCGGCCGACGCCGCTCGACCAGGACGGGTTGCTCGGGCTGTTCTCGGCGGACGTGACGGGCGCGGATTATGCGCTGAAGCCAGCGAGCCAGGCGTTGATGCGCTGGATCCACAGGCCACGGAAGGTGCGCTTCTTAACCTTGCGGTCACGATATGCGTACTGTCCGGCCTTT
>NZ_JPDP02000075.1:0-6921 GCF_000732685.2 Sphingomonas sp. STIS6.2 | reverse complement strand
AACAGATAGAGCCCTTCGACGACCTCAGGAGAGCCTTGCCCTCGGCGGTCTGCACCTCGGCGATATCCACGTGGGAAAAAGCCGATTACCAGTTGTCAAAAATAAGGCCAGCCCTCAAGCTGGCCTCCTAGGTTCCTCGAGGGGAGGAGACTTAGAACTTAGCTCGGATACCGCCGAGGAATTGGCGACCTGGGTAATAAACGCTGTAAGCAGCATTGTCGTAGCCAAATGTAGTACGCAACGGCTCGTTAGTAATGTTTAGAACGTCGAGGGTCAAACGCAGTCTGTTTTCGAAGAACGGCAGCTGATATCCGATCGACATATCAAACTGACCACGCGCGTCAGCGCGAAGCGGTACCGGAATGTTATTCTGTGGGCCGTTTGCCGCGATAGACTCATCGTTCCAGACATAGTTTAGGCTGAGCGAGACCCCGTGGCCCTCGTAGAAGCCCTGCAGATTGTAGCTCCACGGCGCGATACCCGACGCGACCAGCCCCGTATCGGACTTCTGCGTGATACGCGTGCCGTTCGCGGAGAAGCCGAGCCCCGTTACAAGGAAGTCCAGTGGTTGAACCCACGTCGCTTCGACGCCTTGAATCTTGAGCTGGTTTAAATTGACCGGCTGCGTTACGACGATCTGTGCGACATCAGGACCACCGCGACCGTTAATCGCCTGCTGTTGCGTCGTGGTCAGTGTGCTGAAAGCGAGGTTCAGCGCGGTGAACGGAACCGTCGACTGGATGTTAGCTGTGAAACCATCAATGTTCTTGCGGAAGTACGAGAGGCCAACATAGCCGATGCCCCCGGTATAGTATTCGCCGCCGAGATCGATATTCTCTGACGTGTAGGGTTTCAAGTTGGGATTGCCCGCAGTCGCGACCTGTGCGCCCTGATCAGAGAAGGTAAGCCCCGGCAGTAGCGAACCTGCGTCGGCGCGCGTCATGCTGATCGATGTGGCGAAGCGCAGCTTCACGCGGTTCATGACGTCATATGTAAGGTTAAGCGACGGCAGGACCTTTTCGTAGGAAGAGTCCTGAATCACATCGACGAGTCCTGCCGCCACCTGGACCGGCCCTGCAACACGCTGATCGGTATGGACGTAGCGAACGCCTGCATTAGCGCGCAGTTCGCGACCGAAGATTTCGCTGACGCCGTTGCCCTCCACGTAGAAGCCGAACGTCTTTTCTAAAATGTCGCCGGTCGTGCCACCGGTCACCGAACCGCGAGCTTCGGGCGCGTTGTCGAGGAACGACTGATAATTAGTCGCTGCCTGCAGTTCCTTGAGCTTCGTCGAGATGATGCTGCTATAGCCTACATTGCCCTTCGACAGCTTGCCGATGTCTGTGACGTTCAGGCGCTGCAGGTACTGCGACAATTGCGCATTAGTGACGCTGCCGGTAGTGCCGTCGCACGTCGCGCCGCACACTGAGGTCTGGTAAGCAGTCGAGTTGTCGTAGGCGCGGACGTTGCGCAGCGCGCTGTCGTAGGCGCCACCAAACTTCAAGTTCATGTTTGCGTCGCCGAGCGTGAAGTCAACATGTGCACCCTTGGTTTCGGTCTTGCGGCGTACGCTCTGGACATTCTGCCGATACCACTTCCAGCCGAGATTGGGATCGCCTAAGTCGACATTGGATGTAATGATCGGCTGCGGATTTTTGCTGTCAGTATTATCGTAGAAGGCGTTGATACCCGTCTCGCGTGGAGTCTGAATCAGGAAGCTAGGCTGCTCACGGTAGAAAGTGCTCTTGCCGTAATTGACCTGCGCCTCGACCTTGAACGTGTCGCTCGGCGCCCATGTCAGACTTGGGTTTAGATTGTAGAACTCGGTGGTCTGCCGGAAAATGCTCTCTTCGAGGAAAAAGGCCGAGTTCGCAAACGTCCCGCTGGTAACCACGTTGTTCGCGTCGACGGTCAAACCGATCGGGACCATGCCGCCCGTTGACGTAGGATCCCGGCCGGGGCCCGAGTTGCGAACGTACCAGTTCATGTTCGACTTGACGAAGTCGCGCTTCGACTTGGCGTAGATGCCGTCAAACGCTAAGCTAAGCGTATCGGTCGGGCGAAATTCCACGGCGAGCAGCGCCGAATACCGCGAGCGTGTACCCTGCGTCACGTTGTTACGACCAAGCCGCGGGATGAGCGCACTGCGAATCTGCGTATCGGTCAGACCTGACGTTGCCGCCAAGTCTACGGGGGCGCCCGGCGTCAGGCCGAACCCGGTGTTTCCTGGGACGACTGGGGCATACGCAAAACCGTTTCCGCCAACGTCGCCGACACCAGGTCGACCGGTCGGTACGTTGCCATCGGTGTAGCCAACGGTCTCGAAGCCATCGACGCGGGTCTTTTGGTTAACCCCCTGGAGACCGATCAGAATGCCGAACTTGTCCCAGGTCTTGCTCGCTACGATCGCGCCGCGTGGACCAAAGCGGTTGTTAGTATCGTTATACTGGCCTTGGCCGACGACAGTTAGATGCGTACCCGGATTGTCGAATGGTCGCGCATTGCGAAGATTGACCGTACCGGCAATCCCGCCTTCTAGCGTCGAGGCAACCGGCGACTTTAAGACATCGAGGCGCGTAAACAATTCGGACGGGAAGAAATCAAGATCCACCTCGCGATTGCCGCCGCCAGTACCGTTCGTGCCGCCGTCAGAAGCGATTGCGATCTGGGTATTATTGAGCAGAACCTTGGAAAAGCTCGGACCGAGCCCGCGGATCGCGACTTGTACGCCCTCCCCAGTGATGTCTCGGTTCAGGCGCACACCCGGAATGCGATTCAGCGTTTCGGCGAGATTGGTCGCCGGCAGCTTGCCGATATCTTCCGCGAAAATTGAGTCGCCGAACGCGACAGCGTTCCGCTTGGCATTAGTCGCGCTCTGAAGACTACCTCGAATTCCGGTAACGACGATCTCGTCGGTACCACCGAGCCCGTTGTCGGGGGCGGTCGTGCTCTGACCACTGGCATCAGCGGGGGCCGGTTCGGCTTGGGTCGTCGTACCGGTAATGCCCTGCTGCTCCGGCGCGATTGGCGTCGTCGTGCTCGGCGCGGCAACCTGCGCGGCAGCAGGCGCGATGGCAATCATGACGTTGACCGCGACTGCGGTAAGTAGTGCCACACGAACATTACGGCGGCGTACGATCGAATTCATTCTAGTTCCTCTCCTCACGACTTCACCGCTTCATTGTCGGTGTCAGTCATACACTGCGCGTGATAGCGCTATCAGCGTAATGCTCTTAATTGGCCTTACCAGCCATGTCAACTGGACTACCTAGCGGTAGCGATAGAGTTTTATACGTTGAATCTGCCAATCGCCGGCTGGCAGGCTGATGTGGCGCCCCTGATGGGTCTGATCACCGTTGAGGAGCCGACCCGGTACCCAATGACCTGAGGCGTCGAACCGTCCTTCGAAAGCACTGTCGATGCCGGCCAGCGCTGGACCGTCGCCGATGGGCTTGAAGGTCACTGTAATACCCTGACCCGCCACCAGGAACTCCTCAGGACCGGTCTGGATGATCAACCCGCCATAGCTCGCAGCATCTGGCTTTGCGACTGGCCGCTGAATGTCAGCGTAGGCGATCGTGAAGCGATAGCCGCCGATGTCTCGAACCTGAGGTTCGTATACGACCGTCTCGTCGTACAACACGCGTGGCTTAAACCCGGCCATTCGGTTCGACCCCTGCGCCGCGAGTATCTGCGGTGAGAGTTGGTCGATCACATCATAAGCCTTCGTTAGAGCGTTGGGAGCATCGTCAACCGAATCTATCGAGAAAGGTCCGAAACCGATCGCGTCATGCTCGCCATACGCAAAGAAGGCGTTGGCGGGGACCGCGGTATTGTCCGCGTTGTTCGCCTCCGGAATGAAGAGCGGATTGTCGGGACGCTTATAGCGACCCACCAGGTCGACATAGTTCGGAAAGTAAATGTCCGGTGCCAGAAAATCGATCTCGGGTGCGCCGGCCTTCCAGACGTCGATAAGATGAGGCAGCGGACCGCCGCTTGGATATTCGCCTGGTGCGCGACCGGGGCGATTGAGCGCGACGTTGACGTACATCGGCATTGGATACGCCGCTTTGCCTGCCGCGGTAAGCTGATCCGCGAAACGTGCATAATGCCAAGCGGTGAACACTTCCGCCGCAGCGTCGCCTGCGCCGAAGAGGTCCTCCCATGAGCCCTGCGTCTTTGCACCGCGCTCGACCCACATCGCCTGCATCTCGGGAACGAGACTGGCCTTGTGCTGCATTAGATACTGGACCAGTTCGGTCGGTACGGGCTGACGAAATGCGGCCTCGGCGAGAGGGCCGTAGTCGCGCGCGACCGGTAGCATGCCGATCTCGTTCTCTACCTGCATCATCACGACGGTGTTCTGCGTACCGTCGATCGTCTTCAAATGCGCCATCAGTGCAGCGTAAGCACGCTGGTCGGCCTTCAACGTCGCGGGTGCGAACGCCGATAGAATGTCGACGCCTTGCCCATTCGGACCTTGTGCACGTGGAAACCGCGTCTGGTCGCGCTTCACCCAGGACGGGGCGTAGGTCGACATCGAGTTCTTCCATGCGCCAAACCACAGAATGACCAGCTTCAGGTCGGCCGCGTGCGCGTCACGCACCATGGCGTCGACTGAACTCCAGTCGAATTGCCCCTCCCGCGGCTCGATGAGCTCCCACGCAACCGGCGCGAGAACCGTATTAAGATGCATCGCTCGCAATTTCTTCCAGTGCGGCGCCATGTACGTGGCGCTGGACGCTGCAGAATTACTGAGCTCGCCTGCGATAACCAGCATCGGCTTGCCGCCGACGATCAGCTGAGTCGCGCTACCTTGCTTACGGAGTGAGGGGGCATCGGCAAACGCAGGCGTTGCCGCGGTTAGAGCGGCGAGTGTAAGTAGAGCCGAGTGACGTTTCATTATCCAACTCCAATTTGATTTGTTTTATTTTTATATATTGTCAGATCTATAACAAGATTGTTTATTGGGGTTTTAGTCAAGCATAAGGACAAAAGTGGCTTTTTTCTGCTAAAATGCCAATTCAGAAAAGCAGATCATTTCAGTCGATATATAAAAAGGGGGGGATCATTGAGTATACGATCATCCATATAGTAGGGGTTTGTCTATATCTATACAGTCCGGGTCGTTACCAAACCTCAGTCTCAGACGAACGTCAGGCCATCGAATCGACCGCCGCCAATTGCTTAAGACCGCGTAGTTATCGCGCTCATTTCTAGCATTTGAGGCGAAGGCCACCGATCGCTCCTATTACCGACGGACGCCTTATTAACGACGCCGCCTGTCTGATAGCGATAACATGTCCGACAAATTAATGGATTGTCAACAGACAGCGAAATCTGTCGGCTTGGGGCGACAGCGCGTAAACCGGCAATGTGTAGATAGTTTCGATGGCCAGATGACACGGCAAAAGACTACCTATTACAATTTAATAGATGCAGCCTTTGCAAAATGCATTTAATTATCCGGCAGTATTTTGGTCGATTTTCAAGCGACAAACCAAAGATTGAATATTGAATTAGATTTATACTTCAACGAATGTAAGGTTATATTAACTATACAGAAGAACTAATCTATACCTTCTAGGCTGTAACGATTCCGTTTTAGTTTAATAGATTCACGAACTTGGTCTATAGCTGACAACTCCATATCTTTTAAAGTTGCATCTATGATAATATTGTAATATGTCTTTATTTGATAACTGGCTTTTTTACCATTTCCGAGTCCTAGGGAAGCAATGACTTCCTCATAATTTTTGAAGCCGTTTGGGCCGCTTACGGAAATTATTTTGTTATTTAATACGCCAGCCTGCGATTTAAAAGGTTGAATATTCCAGAGCGTGACAATGGCGATGGAAACGGCAGCATTCCCACTAGCTTCGGCAATACCCATATGAAAATGGCGCTCGGCATACTCGAAGCCGATAATGTCATCCTTTTCATGGCATACACGCATATCTTCTACCGCGCATTTAAGTCTTTGTAATTGTTCACAGGATATCCGGGTTGCCGCCAAGACGCATGCCTCAGATTCCATTGCGCATCTAGCTTGAATAAGTTCTAATAGATCAACGTCTTTTTCGACTGCCCTACTGAGCCGCGAACGCGTGGAAATCACGTATACTCCGGATCCAGGACGAACTGACACAAATCCTTCGGTTTCTAACGCAATCATCGTCTCACGGATCGTCGGACGTGACACTTCGTACCATGTCGCAAGTTCGCGTTCCGGTGGCAGGCGGGCACCCATTGCAAACTCGCCACTTGCGATCCGCTCTTTAAGCTTCGCCGTTACACGGGCGTAGCTTCGCAGGATTAGGCGGTCAGATTTCATTCCTACAGCTACCCTTTCGAGTGAACGGCAGCAAGCGGACGTGGGTAATTGAGACACTTAAAGACGTGCCTAGCCCAGGGTCGACCGAACGGTCTAGGGCTAAATTGGGCGGTGGCGGTCTACTGATGCAAGCCCAGCGTTGTAGCGGTGAAGGCGAAACCAAGTCGAGCATCTTGTATTGGCTTGGGCATTTGAACTGCTCGATCTCCTGGAGGACTGGCAACCCGGCCGGTCGAGCCGGTCCCATAAGGGGGAGGGGCACGAACAAAAGAAATGGAACGGCGCTGCTTTCAGGCCAAGATCACCGGGCGACTGCGTCGACGATAAAGAATGACCGCAACGACAGGCAGCACAACCATAGGGAGAAGCGGCATAGCTTTCGCTGCACCGGGATGCTGACTTAGTTCGTGCATGAGAAGCGCGGTTAGATTTGCGCCGCACCAGACTAGCGCGGCCGTGACGCACACGCTGGCTGCGATGATGCCGAATTGTACCTTGCCGCTCATGACGTACCCCTCCGGAACCTAAGCACCCCTTGGCAGCCAAAGCGTTCTAACGGAAGAGCCGGTAACTCTCATTCTACAAAC
>NZ_JPDP02000074.1:0-7164 GCF_000732685.2 Sphingomonas sp. STIS6.2 | reverse complement strand
CGCCATTGGCGGCGAGCAGGCGACCGGCCTTGTGGATGCTGGTCCCTTCGCGGATGCAGGTGACGATGTCGTGCAGGTCGCGGTCGTCGGGATAGGCATAGAGCGCGTCGGTGGTCGCGAGCACGGGTATGCCCGCGGCGTCGGCGAGCCCCGCCAGCCGTGCCAGCCGCCGCCGATCGCGTCCGCCGCGCGGCATCGTCACGCCGAGCCAGACACAGTCCGCCCCCAGCCGCTTCACCGCGTGGAGGACGCTCGACAGGTCGCGGTCGCGACGTTCGGGCAGCGTGTCACCGTCGGGCAGCGGCGAGACGGCCGTTGCGCCGCGTGCGCTGCTCTCGGGCATCACCACGAGCATCATGTCGGCATGATGCGCGATCAGGTCGCCGAGCCCGAGGATGCAGCCGCCTTTCTCGGCACGTCGGTTGCCGACCGTCAGCAAGCGGGTCAGTCGCCCCCAGCCACGCCGGGTCGAAGGATAGGCGACGATGTCGGGGGTCCCGTCCTCGAACACCAGCCGCGCCCCGACGATCAGCCGGAAGTCGATCGGCGGCAGCATCATCCCCAGCAGTCCGTCTTTGGCCTTCTTCAGCGCCTGGTGCGCGCGGACCACGCCGGCGACGGTGTTGCGGTCGGCGATGCCGATGCCGCCAAGGCCCAGCTCGACCGCGCGACCGACCATGGTTCCGGCATCGCTCGCGCCGTCGAGGAACGAGAAATTGGTCGCCGCGACGAGTTCGGCAAAGGCGGTCACGGCGCGGTCATGCGAAGACGCCGTGGAGATACCAGCGCGGTGTCTCGACCTCCGAATACAGGCCGTGCCGGAAGATCCAGAAGCGGCGGCCGCGGCGATCCTCGACCCGGTAGTAATCGCGCGTCGGAATGTCCTGACGCCGCCACCATTCGCCTGCGATCCGTTCGGGGCCTTCGCTGTGCGCGACGTCGTGGACGGTGCGGCGCCAGCGGAACCGGTGCGGCGGACCGTCCGGAACCTCGGCCATCATCGATTCGATCGGGTGCGGCGGATCGAACAGATAGATCGGGCGCAGCGGTGGTTCGCCCGATTCAGGCGCGGCCCACGGCGCCGGGCGTGCACTGACCGCGGCGGCGTCCGCCGCCGGCAGCATCAGTTCGGCCTGTTCGGGAATATGGCTGTTGCGCGCCGCGAACCGCCTTACCCGTGCCCGACCGAGCCGCGTGCCGAGCTGGTCGACGAGTTGCGCCACGTTCCGGTTCTGCCCATCCCGGTCCTGGCCGTCTCCCTTCTGCCCGCCCTCCAGTTTCAGCTGCGTCGCATCCAGCCGTTCGGCGAGCGCGATGTCGAGGCGGATCAGGTCATAGCCGAAGCCTGGGTCGAGCGGATCGGCGAGGCTGTCGATCCGTTCGCGGAACAGCCGCATCAGCACGGCGACGTCGCGCGTCGGCTGGCCCGTCTCGATCCGCAACCGCTGGACAAGCCCGTCGGCGCGAAACAGCCGTGCCTCCCACCGCCTGCCACCCTCATGGCGTTCGGCGAGCTGGATCCCGGCCTCGGTCGCAAGCTCGGACAGGATCTCCAGCGCATAGTCGGTCCGCGCGATCGGTTCGGCAAAGCGACGTTCGACGCCGATTCTCGCGACCGTCTGACGCGGCACGATCGGCCCTTTCACCGATCCGTCGAGCCTGCGGATCATCATCGCGGCGTCTTCGCCGAATCGCGCCGCGATCACGCTGAGCGGGCGTGCCATCACGTCGCCCACGGTCTTCAACCCGGCGCGCGACAAGGCGGTCGTCGCATCGTCGTCGAGGCCGAGTGCTGCGACCGGCAGGCGCTTCACCGCGCGGCGTTCGTCGGGGGCAGGGGCCCCTGCGAACCGCGCAAGCGCCCGCGCGGTATCCGGCGTGTCGCCAAAGGCATGCCGCACCAGCAGGCCGCGGCGGGCCAGCCGTTCCTCGAGATCGGCGGCAAGCCGGCGCTCTCCCTCGAATTCATGGACGCAGCCCGCGATGTCGAGGATCAACCCGTCAGGGGCATCGAGCGCGACGGACGGGGTATAGCGCTGACATCCGTCCGCCAGCCGCTCGAGCCATTCGTGATCGGCATGCGGATCATGCTGATAGGTTTCGAGTCCGGGCACGCGCGCCCGCGCATCGGCAAGCGTCAGCCCGGGTTCGAGCCCGGCGCGAAGCGCTTCGCGGTCGAGCGACTTGAGCCGTACCCCGCCCGCAACCGTCTCGACGAACGCGATCGGTGCCTCAGCCCGTCCGACGAACAGATGGGGGCGCATCGTCCGCAGCCGCTCGATCGGCAACCATGGGAATACCAGCGCCAGATAGCGGCGCGGTATCGATGCCGGTTTCAATGTCGGGTTGGGGGAGGGCTTGTTCGAAGTCATACGCGTCACGATTCCACTCCACGCGCCAGCGCAGGCCGGCCTGGCCTCCGCGTCGACGCAGCAATTCGATATCGAAGGCCGGCTTGCCCGGGGCGTCCGCGTCCAGCGGTTGCGACCGGCACGATGTCACCTGCCATCGCGTCGCGGCGGCGCTGGGCACGGGGGCCGCATCGATCCTGAGGCTGAGGATGGTCACGCCCGAGGTTTCGGCGGCCAGCATCAGCCGACGCGTGGCCGTCAGGTCGATGCTCGCCGCCCGACCCCAGGATTCGATGACCAGTGTTCCCAGCCCCTGGCACCGTGCGGCATCCGCGGCGGTGCGCAACAGGCTGGCCTCGTCATCGACCAGCGCGAGCACCAGCGACGAGACGTCGAGCCCCATTTCCACCAGACCGCTCGCATGGAGTCGCCCGCCCTGGCGCTCGCTCGCCTCGGTGCGCAGCCACAATAGCGGCACCGCTCGCGCGGCGAGAGTCGTGGCGACCGCGAAACCCGCGGCGCTTGCCGAATCGTCGACCGACGCGAAGATCTCGTGCAGCTGAGCCTTGGCCATGCCTTCGGTCATCCAGGCCTCGACCGCCCGGCCATCGCGCTGCGATGGCAGGCCGGTCGTCGCAATCCGCTTGAGGCGGGCGATCAGGGCGGTCGAGTCGTTCACAGTTGTTCTTGTAATGTTCTATTGAGGGAGTCGCCAAGGACAATCTTCACGATGGTCGCTGCAAATTTTGCAAAGAAGGCGCTTGCCGGATCCGAAACCCCGGGCTAATAGCGCGCCTCACCCCGCCACCGTGTCGTTACTGACCGGCGGCACAGGCGCCAGAGCGGGCGTAGCTCAGGGGTAGAGCACAACCTTGCCAAGGTTGGGGTCGAGGGTTCGAATCCCTTCGCCCGCTCCAGTCGCTGCCTCGAACGGCAGCGGCTTTCGCCGATCGGGTGATTCCAAGTCTCCTCATCAGACCATCAGATGCTGTCACGCCGTGCGTACGGCATGCTTGATCTATGTATGCCGGACGATGACGATTTGTAGAGGCGGACCTGACCGATAGCGGCGCTGCGTTGCTATAAATTGGTCATCTACCGCTATATTCGGAGCCGTCCGTGTCCGTTGATCAAGTTTCGTCGCGTCTCGCATTCATGGAAATGGGAGCCGATCAGCAGGCGACCGTCGCCGCCGTCCGGCCCTTGATCGAATCGCTGATTGGCGGCGCGCTCGACAAATTCTACGACCGGGTCCGCAATCAGCCCGAAACCTCGCCCTTCTTCCGCGATGCCGGCCACATGACTTCGGCCAAGTCGGCTCAGGCCAAGCACTGGATGAACATCGCGCGAGGGCAGTTCGACGCGAGCTTCTATGACAGCGTACGGCGGATCGGGACCGTTCACGCGCGGATCGGGCTCGAGCCGCGATGGTATGTCGGCGCCTATGCGCTCGTTCTCGAAAATCTGCTTGAGGGGATCGGCCGCCACTACAGCCCCTGGCGGCGGCTGGTGAAGGGGCTCCGCCCGCCGAGCGCGACCGATGCCAGCATCGCGATCGTCAAGGCGGCGCTGCTCGACATGGAATTGTCGCTGTCGGTGTATTTCGAGGAAGCCCAGGTCGAACGCAACGCGGCGATCACGACCATGGGCAAGGCGCTGAACGCGCTCGCCGCCGGGGATCTGTCGACGACGCTGACGGGGCTCCCGGCCAGCTTCGCGCCGCTCGAGGACAGCTATAACGACGCGCTCAACCAGTTGCGCACCCTGATCGGCGCGGTGTCCGAAAGCGCCACCGCGATCCGCACCGGATCCAATGAGATCGCGCAGGCATCGGAGGATCTTGCCCGCCGGACCGAGAGCAATGCCGCGTCGCTTGAGGAGACTGCCGCGTCCGTGACCCAGATGGATGGCCGGCTTCGCGCCTCCGTGACCGCGGCCGGCCAGACCGTCGAACGTGCTGATCAGGCGATCGCGACGGTCGGGGGCGGTCGCACGGTGGCGGATCTGGCGGTGCAGGCGATGGGCCGCGTATCGGACAGCGCCAAGGGTATCGACAGCGTGATCGAGGGGCTGGACAAGATCGCCTTCCAGACGCGCGTGCTGGCGATGAACGCCGCGGTCGAGGCGGGAAGGGCCGGCGATGCGGGTCGCGGATTCGCGGTCGTGGCCGATCTGGTATCCGCGCTCGCGATGCGTGCGGAGGAAGAGGCCAAGCGCGCGCGCGACCAGCTGACGGTGACGCAGACCGACATCGTCACCGCGGTCGATGCGGTGACGAAGGTCGATGGCGCGCTCGCGGCGATATCGGACGACGTGGCTCAGGTTCACGCCCTGCTCGCCACCATGGCACGGGACAATCAGGCCCAGTCGGTCGCGATTACCGAGATTTCCGCGACGATCGGGACGATGGACCAGACGACGCAGCAAAATGCCGCGATGGTGGAGGAAACGTCGGCGGCGGCGCGCAACCTAGCCGCCGAGGTGGGCACGCTGGCCGACCAGGCCCGACGGTTCCGCACCAGCGACTCCCGCGCTGCCAGACCGCCGGTCGCACCTGCGAAACAGGATTATGGCCAGCCCGAAAGCTATACGTCGCCGGTCAAGCCGTTGCCGCCAGCCGCAATCCCGGCGATGGTTCGCCACGAGGACGACTGGAACTCCTTCTAACGCCCGAAAGCGCCCAGCGACAGGCCTCGGCCGGTCGACCCGGCGGGGTGTCAGGGGGCGGGTATGGCGACCGGCGCCTCGGTCTGCGTCGATGTCGCGACCGGTGGCAGCACCGGGGTGGTGACCACGATCGGGCTGGGCTGGGGCTGGCCTGCCTGGCCCATCAGTGCCGTGTTCTCGAGGATATCCAGCGCCTTGCGCGCGACGATGTAACGGCGGGCGGCGTCCATCCAGTTGCTCGCCTGCGTCGCGCCGGGCAGGCGCTCGACCTCGGCGCGGGCCGCCTCGACCTGGCCGGCCTCGAGCAGACGACGCGCCCGTGCAAGGCGGTCGGCCGGCATGGGCGAGGCCATGCTTTCCTCGCGCAGCACGATCAGGTTGCTGAATTCGCGCCGCACGGTCTGCAGCCAGCTGTCATTGGTGGTCCCGTTGGTGCTGGTGATCTGCGGCGCGATCGTATCGAGCCCCTGGCGCAGATCCTCGATCGTGACCGGCTGGTGCGCGGCCTGGATCACCGCGGCCGTGGCGCGCGGCTGGGCGCGCCCGAAGCGCAGCCGCAGCTGCTCCTCGATATAGCCCAGTCCGACCCCACGATCGATCGCCCGACGCGCGGCGAACGCGACCATCAGGCCTTCCGCGCGGGTCGCCTGACCCCCGGCTGCCATCGCGTCGCTCGACACGGCCGCGGTCCGGGCCTCGAGCGCGGTGAGCTGGCCGGCCAGCGTCGCCTCGCGCGTTGCCAGCATTGCGGTGTCGACCCGCGGCTGTTCGCCATTTGCGTTGAGCGGTTGCGCGGGGGTGAAATCGGGATTGCCCGATGCCGCCGCGGCCGTGGTCGATCCAGCGGCCGTCAGACCGGTGCGCTGACCAAACCATGGCATCGTTTTCAGCGCATAGCCCATCGCTACCGACCCGGCGATAAAAGCCAGTCCGATGAATATGATGATAACACCCAGGCGGGGGCCGCGTGCCCGGGGACGCTCGATCGGCACGTGGTCGCTCATGACGCGCTTATCCCCGCGACGCGCGTCAGGGTCAATCGCGCGCTTTGCAGCGATCGTGACAAGCGCATCGTCGGTGGGAGTCTCCGCCACGACCAGCGCGGCCCAGCCGCTGCCCGCGGCGTCGGCCGCAGCGCGGCTGATCGCGGCGATCGTGATGCGCGACCGGTCGACGCCGGCCTGCGCGACATGCTCGGCGAACGCATGCGCTGCGCGGGGCGAATGGATCAGCACGAGCAGCTCTTCGTGCGGCGGCAACACGCTATCGCCGATCCGCAGCGCCTCACTCGCATAGACGGTGCACGCAACGACGTCCGGGCCGGTCGGTCTGCGGTCGCGGCCCGCCGGGTGGAACAGGCAGTCGAACCCGGATGCCCGCGCTGCGTCGATCGCGGCATCGACGTTGCCGGTGCCGGTCACCGCGACATTGAAGCCTGCACGTCGGGCGGCGGCGGCGGTGGCGTCGCCGATCGCGATCACCGGCAGCGCCTTGAGTGTGTCGGGCAGGGCGCCATGGCGAACCGCGTTCGCGCTGGTCAGCAGAACGGCATCGAACGTGCCCACGTCAGGCGGCGTCCAGGCGACGGGGACGACCGTGAACACCGGCATCGCCAGAGGCTCGAGCCCCAGACCGCGAAGCTTGGCGCATGTGTCGGCATTGCCCGGTTCGGGGCGCAGCACGACGATGCGGGTCATGCCGCGAACAGGCGCCGGACGCTGGCGGGGGCGCGGGTCAGCAGATCGAGCGCGAGCGCGGTACCAAGATCTTCGTCGATCCCGCCTTCGATCGCGCCGGCGACGTCGCACGACCCGTCCTCGGCGATCAGTTCGCCGCGCAGCGTCAGCGTCTCGCCGGCAAGCGAGGCGAGCGCCGCGACCGGCGAATGGCAATCCGCCCCCAGCCGCGCGAGCAGCGCGCGTTCGGTCCGGACGCACAGGCTGGTATCGGCGTGATCGATCGCCGCGACGATCGCATGGGCCGGCTTGCCGACCAGCGTCTCGATCCCGACCGCACCCTGGGCGGGTGCGGGCAGCATGATGTCGGTGGGGATGGCATGACCGATCGCCGTGCGTCCAAGGCGATCGAGCCCGGCGGCGGCAAGCAGCGTCGCATCCATGTCCCCGGCTGCGACCCGCGCGACCGC
>NZ_JPDP02000073.1:0-15436 GCF_000732685.2 Sphingomonas sp. STIS6.2 | reverse complement strand
CTGGACCGCATCGACCCCCGCCTCGATCTGGCGGACGAGATACTCGACGGTGTTGTCGGCGATCGCATCGATGATCGCTCCGAAGGCTGCCGGATCGCGATAGGCGAAACGCCGGGTCTCGCCCTGATCCTTGCTGCCCTTGCCCGCCACCATATAGGTCGCAACCGTCCAGGGAGACCCCGCAAAGCCCAGGAACGTCGTCTCGGGCGGCAAGGCCTCGGCGACCCGTGCGACGGTCTCGTAGACCGGCTCCAGCCGCTCCGGCACCGACTGCAGGCGATCGAGCGCATGATCGACCAGCGCGGGTTCGAGCCGCGGCCCCTCGCCCACCCCGAAGCTCAGATCCTGCCCCAGCGCCCAGGGAATCATCAGGATGTCCGAGAACAGGATCGAGCCGTCGAAGCCGAACCGGCGGATCGGCTGCAGCGTCACCTCGGCGGCGGCCTCGGGATCGGTCGCGAGCGCGAGGAACCCGCCCTTTTCCGCTCTGAGCGCGCGATATTCGGGAAGATAGCGCCCGGCCTGGCGCATCAGCCACAGCGGCGGGGTCGCCTGACGGTCGCCGTGCAACGTCGCCAGAAGCGGCTTGAAGGTCGGCACATTGGGGGTCGGATCGGTCAGCGGAGCACCCTTCTTCTACTATAAGAAGATTCAAGAAAGAGGTTGTTGCAGTGGTTGGGCGGTTGATCACGGGACTTATGCGGTGATCCCGGAAATGCCAACAGCTTGACCTCTGCACACCCGTACAAACGCGCTGATTCGATTCAACCGTTCCCGCAACCCACAGCCTGTGGATAACTTTTCGGCCTGTGCGCGGCCCTGTGGACAAAAGGTGACTTATCCACAGCAACCGGCCCGCTTGGCGGGAGGCATGAGTTACGCTAGCCCTTATCCGCATGTTATCCACAGATTCATCCCGATGCCCCCCCGCGGCAGGGCTACGCGACCTATGATACGGCTCCATCTTCACCTGCTGTCGGACTCGACGGGCGAGACGCTGGAGAACATCGCCAAGGCGGCGCTCGCGCAATATGACGATGTCGAGACCGTCCGCCATTTCTGGCCGATGGTCCGTACCGAGGCGCATCTCGAGCGCATCCTTCAGGAGGTCGCACAGAATCCCGGGCTCGTGATCTTCACCCTGGTGAACCCCGCGACGCGGCGGATCCTCGAACAACGCTGCCTTGCGCTTGGTCTCCCCGCGGTCGCGCCGCTCGATCCGGTCAACGATGCGCTGTCGGGACTGCTGGGTCAGCAGGCCAAGGCGCGGCCGGGTCGCCAGCACGTCCTCGACGCCGCCTATTTCGCGCGCGTCGACGCGATCCAGTGGACGATCGCGCATGACGACGGGATCGCGTGGGAAGAATGGGAGGAGGCCGACATCGTCCTCGCCGGCGTCTCGCGCTCGTCGAAAACGCCCACCTCGATCTACCTCGCCAATCGCGGCTACAAGACTGCCAATATCCCGATCGTCGTCGAAAGCCCGCCGCCGAAGATCCTCTACACCTTGCGGAAGCCGCTGATCGTCGGGCTGACGACGAGCGCTGACCGGCTGATCCAGGTGCGCCGCAACCGTCTGCTGTCACTGCATCAGGCACCGGACACCTCCTATGTCGAGGAAGAGGCCGTGATGCGCGAACTCGCCTTTGCGCGGCGGATGTTTGCGGACAATGGCTGGCCAGTGATCGACGTGACACGGCGGTCGATCGAGGAAACCGCGGCGGCGATCATCGCGCTGTGCAACCAGCGCCGGCCCGAGGCATGAGCCTGCTGATCCTCGCCTCGCAGAGCGCGTCGCGTCGTACCATGCTCACCGCGGCGGGCGTCGCGTTCGATGCGACCTTTGCAGGTGTCGACGAGGATGCGGCCAAGGCGGCCCTGGTCGCGCTGTCACCGCGCGATCTTGCCGACGCGCTTGCCGAACTCAAGGCGACGAAGGTCTCGACGCGGATGCCGGGACATCTCGTCCTTGGCAGCGACTCGCTCGTCGCGCTGGAGGACGGCACGATCCTCGACAAACCGGTCGATCGCGATGACGCGGCCGCGCACCTGCGACGGATGTCGGGCACGCATCATGACCTGTGGAGCGCGGCGGTCATCGCGGAGAATGGCCGACCGGTGTGGCGCCATGTCGAGCGCGCGCGGATGCATGTCCGGCCGCTGTCCGACGCGTTTATCGAAACCTATCTCGAAGCCGAGTGGCCGGCGATCGCGGGGTGCGTCGGCTGTTACCGGATCGAGGGTCTAGGCGCGCAGCTCTTCACGAAGATCGACGGCAGCCAGTTCACCGTGCTCGGCATGCCGCTGCTCAACGTGCTCGATTTCCTCCGGACCCGCGGTGCACTGCCCGCCTAGCGCGTGTGCCTCTGACGGCGATCGGCGTTCGTCTGGCAATCCCGGTGGTATCGATTACACGCCATCGATGCGGTGGCGGCGTCGAACGCGAGCCAGCCCGGGATCTTATGGAGCTCTGAATGACCCCTCGCCCCTATGCCGAAGTGATCGGCGATCCGATCGCCCAATCGAAATCGCCACTGATCCACGGCTTCTGGCTCGACGCGCTCGGGATCGACGCCGAGTACCGGCACAAGCACGTCACCGTGGCAGAGCTTCCAGCCTATTTTGCCGCGCGAAAGAGCGATCCCGCCTGGCGGGGCTGCAATATCACCATGCCGCACAAGCTGGCGGCGCTCGATCATGTCTCGGATCCCGGCGACGTCCGGGGTTCGATCGGCGCGATCAATACCGTCTTCCGCAACTCCACCGGCGACTGCATCGGTACGAATACCGATGCTGCGGGGTTCTGGGCGCCGATCGATGATCTCGATATCGCCGGCCAGCCCGTCACCGTGATCGGTGCGGGCGGCGCAGCGCGCGCGATCCTGTTTGCGCTGTCGCGTATGGGCGTCGGTCCGGTGACGATCCTCAACCGCAATCCCCTCAAGGCGGCGGCGTTGCTGTCGACATTCGGGCTCAAGGGACAGGCGTTGCCGATCGGTCCGGCGGTCCCGCCGTCGCGGCTGCTGGTCAATGCGAGCATCCTCGGCATGGCCGGTCAGCCGCCCCTCGACCTCGATCTCGGCGCGCTCGATCCCGACTCGCTCGTCTATGACATCGTCTATTCGCCGCTCGAGACCGGACTGCTCAAGGCCGCCCGCGCGCGCGATCTCGAAACCGTCGACGGGCTCGAAATGCTCATCGGCCAGGCGGCGGTCGCGTTCGAGATTTTGTTCCACGTGGAACCTCCGCGGGACCGCGACGAGGCCTTGCGCGCGCTGCTCACCGCATGATCGTCGGGCTTACCGGATCGATCGGCATGGGCAAATCCGCGGTCGCCGCGATGTTCGCGGAGGAAGGCGTCCCCGTCTTCGACGCCGATGCGACGGTCCACAAGCTGCAGAGTATCGGCGGCCGACTCGTCGACCCGATCGGCGCCGCGTTTCCCGGCACTGTCCATGACGGTGCCGTCGACCGCGCAAGATTGGGCGCGGCGGTGTTCGGCGACGACGCCGCGATCCGCCGTCTCGAGGCGATCGTGCATCCCGCGGTCGGTGAGGAGCGTCAGGCGTTTCTCGATTCTCATGCCGGCGCACTGGTCGTGTTCGACGTGCCGCTGTTGTTCGAAACCGGCGGTGACGCGCGCGTCGACTGCATCGTCGTCGTGACCGCCGCCGCCGATGTCCAGCGGGCCCGCGTTCTCGCCCGCCCCGGCATGACCGCCGAGCGATTTGCCGCGATCCTCGCCCGCCAGACACCCGATTCCGAGAAACGCGCGCGTGCCGATCATGTCATTCGCACCGACACGAGTTTCGACGAAACTCGCGCGCAGGTTCGTGCGGTGATCGCTTGCGTGACGGGACGTGAGCGCCGATAACAGCCGGATGCGTGAGATCGTCTTCGATACCGAAACCACCGGCCTCAGCTTTTCCGGTGGCGATCGCATGGTCGAGATCGGCTGTGTCGAGATGGTCAACCGGGTCGAGACCGGGCGCACCTTCCACGCTTATTACCATCCCGAACGGGACATGCCGGTCGAGGCGTTCAACGTCCACGGACTGAGCCAGGCGTTTCTCGCCGACAAGCCGCGGTTCGGCGACGGCGTAGCGGACCTGCTCGATTTCGTCGGCGATGCGCCGATGATCGCGCATAATGCGAGCTTCGATTTCTCGTTTCTCAACGGCGAACTCGTCAAATGCGGTCGGCCGATCATTCACCTGAACCGGATGATCGATACGCTGCAGATCGCCCGCAGCCGTCATCCGGGCGCGAAGCATTCGCTTGATGCGCTGTGTTCGCGGTTCGGGATCGATAGGAGTCACCGCGTTCTCCACGGCGCGCTGCTCGACGCGCAGCTTCTGGCGCAGGTCTATGTCGAGCTGTTGGGTGGTCGCCAGATCGGTCTCGGCCTGCTCAGCGAGCGAACCGTCACCGCTGCGACTCCGGTCGTCGCACCGGCGCCTCGTGTCGTTCGGCAACCGCGCGTTTTCACGGTCAGCGAGGGAGACCTTGCGGCCCATGCCGCGTTTATGAAGGGGATCAAGGATCCGATTTGGGGGGCCGTGGCGTCCGGATGACGCCGGGCGGACGGAGCCAATAGGACCGTCCGATGAGAAGGAGACGATAATGGATATCCGGATTTCTGGTCATCAGGTCGCCACTGGCGATGCGCTCAACAGCCATGTGGAAGACCGACTCCAGGGTATCGCCGACAAGTATTTCTCGCGCGCCATTTCCGCCGAGGTTACGTTTGGTAAGGGGCCGCATGATGCCGGCTTCAAATGCGATATCGTCGCACATGTCATGAAGGGGCTGGTGCTCAAGGGCCACGCCGATGCCTATGACGCCCGTGCCGCGTTCGACAGCGCCGCGGCCAAGATCGAAACCCAGCTCCGCCGCTATATGCGCCGCCTGAAGGATCGCCATGCGGGTGAAGCCGTGGCGATCGCGGAAAGCAACGGCTATGACAATGCAAGCTATACGCTGTTTCAGGAGCAGGTCACCGAGGACGATGCCCCCGATGCGCCCCTGATCATTGCCGAGACGCGCGTCGACATCCCCGAGGCCAGCGTATCCGACGCGGTGATGATGCTGGATCTTCGCAATACAGCCGCATTATTGTTCATGAATGCGGGTACTGGCGCGCATAACATGGTCTATCGCCGCGGTGACGGCACGATCGGTTGGGTCGAACCGCAACGCTCCGCATCCGCCGCACCCTAATAGAGCGCGCAAGCCGCAACAGCTGTTGTGACGCTGCGCTTTACGCCCCCGTGCAAACCGTTAAGGCGGGGCGTGCGGGGGCGCTTTTGAGACATGAACAGCATGAATGACTTCAGTGATATGCTGCGTCCGGACGCGGTCCTGACCGGCATGGTCGCGGCAAACAAAAAGGCCGTGCTTCACCATGTCGCCACGCTTGCTGCCGAGATTGTCGAAGGCGACGCAAAAACTATCGCAGACCGTCTGATTGCCCGCGAAAAGCTGGGTTCGACGGGATTTGGCGGTGGTGTCGCGATTCCCCATGCCAAACTCGACGGACTGACACAGGTCACGGCGGTGTTCGCGCGACTGGCGCAGCCGATCGATTTTCAGGCCGTCGACGATCTGCCTGTCGATCTCGTCTTCATGTTGCTGTCGCCGACCGATGCGGGCGCGGTTCATCTGAAGGCGCTTGCCCGGATATCGCGTCGGCTGCGCGACAAGCTGTTCCTCGACAAGCTGCGCGGTGCAGGCTCGACCGATGCGCTCTATGCGCTGTTCACCGCCGATGCGGTTCGCGATGCCGCCTGAACTGGCATCCGCCGGCGCCGAGGCGCATTTTCGCGCGCTGGAATCGCTCTACGCCTGTGCGCCGATCAACCGCTTCTTCGAATCCACGCTCGAGATTCCGGAGGCCGGTGTTGCGCGGATCCGGTTCACGATCGACGAACGTCATTATCATGCCGGCGGTGCCGCGCACGGGACGAGCTATTTCAAGATGCTCGACGATGCCGCCTTCTATGCCGCCAACAGCCTCGTCACCGATCGCTTTCTCCTGACGACCGCGTTCAACCTGTTGCTGACCCGCCCGTTAAAGGCGGGGCCGGTCATCGCCGAAGGCCGCTGGATCAGCGGGAAGCGCCGCGTGTTCGTCGCCGATGCCCGGCTGATCGACGCCGAGGGGGAGGAGGCGGCGCGGGGTACGGGTACGTTCATGCGCTCGCGGATCGCCCTGGCCGGGCTTCCCGGATACCGCGTCTCGCCGCGCCCGCTGCCGTGATCGTCCTGCGATGAGCGGCCGTCTCCCCAGCGGCGTCCTCGTCAGTGCGCTGCTCCGACGGGTCAACGACGCCGGCGGTTTCGGCGCGGTGCTCGCCAAAGGGGACGCGCAGGGCGGCGCGATCCTCGTGATCGCCATCGACCGCGGTGCCCTGCCCCGCCTGCTTGAGCGCGGGATCGGCGCCGATGGGCGAACGGCACTGATCGACTCGACTCCGCCCGAAGACCTCGACGGCTATTGGCGTCGACGGCGGTCGAGCGATCCAGATCTCTGGGTGATCGAGGTGGATGTCGCAGCGGCGGAACGGTTCGCCGCTGAAACGATCCTGGCCGATTGACTCCAAAGTCCCCCCGATAGAGGGGATATTCAACATTGATTGGCGTTGTGCTGGGACGGGTGCGATCCGGATCAGTTACGCAGTCGGGGGGATGCCTGGACGATCGGCTCGTACGATTGGTTCCGTGGTCCAACCGCATCTGAATAAGTTTGAATGACGATTTTGCAGCGGGCCGCAACGATTGCGGTCATGACCTTCTCTCTCGCCGGCCTGTTCGGCAACAGCGCGCCCAGCCAAGCGACCGGCGTCGATCGCTCGACCGCCAGCCTCACCGCACTCGCAAATCTAAACGCCCTCTCCTCTCAGAATGTTCCGCAGACCGTTCCCGCCGTGACGCCCGTCACCGCCGTCGAGCCCGCTGCACAGACCGCCGTCCAGACGTCGGCCGAGATCGAAGACGAAGAATTCGAAACGCTCGCCCAGGCCGTTGCCGCGCAGGATAGCGCCGCCGCCGACGAAGCGCTCCAGTGCCTTGCCGGCGCCATCTATTTTGAATCCAAGGGCGAGCCGCTCACCGGTCAGCTCGCCGTTGCCGAAGTCATCATCAACCGCGCCAAGTCGGGTCGTTTTCCCGCCGACGTCTGCGACGTCGTTAAGCAGCGCGGCCAGTTCAGCTTTGTTCGCGGCGGCCAGATCCCCGCGATCAACAAGGGCACGTCGTACCGCACCGCCATCGCCGTCGCGAAGGTCGCACTGGCTGATGCGTGGAACAGCCCGGCCGAGAAGGCACTGTATTTCAATACCGCCGATCGCCGCCCCGCGGGCCGCGTGATCAAGGTCGCTTCGATCGGCAACCACGTCTTCTATCGCTGATCGACAGTCGATCCGGACAGGGTTCGGATCGTGATCAGAATCCTACCTGCATCGCCAACGCTATAAACAATCCGTGAACGCGCTTGCGTCGTTCGCGGATTGTTCTATTTCTGGCGCATGCTCGACAGCCCCCCGGACTCCTGCATCGACGAACCCGGATCGCCCTTATGTGCCGCCGACGTGGCACGCGGCGTGATCCGGATGTTGTTGCGCCACGACCTGACCGCGATGGCGGAAGTTCCCCTCGACGGGGGGCGTCGCGCCGATCTGATGGCGATCGATGCCCGCGGGCAGATCGTCGTCGTCGAGATCAAGGTGTCGCGCGCGGATCTGGTCGGGGATGGCAAATGGCCCGAATATCTCGGGCATTGCGATCGCTATTTCTGGGCGGTGCCGGCCGGGTTCGACATGCGGCCGCTGCAGGGGGCGGCGTTTCTGCCCGAACGTACCGGGATCATCGTCGCCGATCGCTATGACGCCGCGATCGTCCGTGAGGCGCATACGACCCCCCTGCCCGCACATGTCCGCAAACGGTGCACTTTGGCCTTTGCAAGACGCGCCGCACGCCGCCTGATTGCACAGGTCGATCCCGACGCCGCCGGTCTCGCCTTCTGATCCGGCTGGCGGCTGATCCTACCGATACGTGGCAGGATCAGCCGCCCGGCGATGTGATCGTCAGAATTTCGGCCCCGCGACTGCCTTGCGGGTCTTCTTCGGCGCATCGGCCAGCAGCTTCGTCACCACGACGTTGCGACCATCCTGCTTGGCATAATCGCGGGCCGACATGCCGGCGATGATATCCGCCTGATCGGGATCGGCATTTTCGGTGAGCAGCACGCGGATCATGGCGATGTCGCGGCGCTGAACGGCGCGGATCAACGGCGTTTCCCCTGCCGAATTGGCAAGATTCGGATTGGCGCCGGCTGCGGTCAGGATCGGGATCATGTCTGTCTGGCCAAGCGTGACCGCGAGCAGTAGCGGCGTGTTGCCCTTGCCGTCGCGCAGATTGGCGTCGGCGCCTTTCTGCAGCAGGAACCGCAGATAGGTCTCGTCGGCACGTTTGATGACGATGTGCAGCGCACCCTCGCCGGTCGAGACGTCGCGCGCATTGACGATGCTGCTGCCCGGACGCCCGAGCATTTCGAGGACCTCGTTGTTCTTCGACTCGCGCACCGCGTTCAGGAATTTATAGCCTTCCGACTGGTTCTGCGCATGCGCGGCACGCGGGGCGACCACAGTGGCGACGGGAAGCGCGATCACGGCCCCCATCAACAGGGCGCCCATGGTCTTGGCGCCCGTCGTCAGGGTGGGGCACTGGCGGATATACGACATCGATAGATCCTCGGGACGCGGGTGATGTGCGACGCTTGCGCCGCACGGGCTAACAGATCAAGGCTGGCTGTATCATGACCAATCGACGCCCCGCCCTTCTCGCTGCCCTCGCGCTCGCGGCGTGCAGCCCCTCTGCGCCCGATACGAGCGCGGCGCCCGCGACTCCGCCGCTTGCCGGCGCGCGGATCGGCGGGCCGTTCACGCTCGTCGATCAGGACGGCCAACAGGTCAGCGACCGGCGGTTCGCGGGCAAATACCGGATCATGTATTTCGGCTACACCTTCTGTCCCGACGTCTGTCCGACCGACATGCAGACGATCGGCGGCGCGGTGAAACTGCTGGAGGCCAGCGACCCGGCGCTCGCGGCGCGGATCGTGCCGATCTTCGTGACCGTCGATCCGACGCGTGACACCCCTGCGGTCGTCAAGCAGTTCGTCACCGCCTTTCATCCGCGCATCGTCGGACTCACTGGCAGTCCCGCGGCGATCGAGACGGTGAAGAAGGAATTCGCGATCTTCTCGGCCAAGGGGGATGCCGCGCCCGGTGGCGGTTACCTCGTAAATCACTCACGTCAGGCCTATCTGATGGATCCGGACGGCAAGCCTCTCGCGCTGCTGCCACAGGATAAGGGACCACAGGCCTTGGCCGACGACATCAAGCGCTGGGCCCGATGAGCGCCAGATTCTGGGAAGACACGCCGATCGAGAAGCTCGACCGCGGCCAGTGGGAAGCCCTGTGCGACGGTTGCGGCAAATGCTGCATTCACAAGCTCGAGGACGAGGATACCGGCGAACTCGTCGCGACCAACGTGTCGTGCCGGCTGCTCGACCGGCGCAGCGGGCAGTGTTCGGACTATCGCCACCGCCACGCCTATGTCGCCGAATGCGTGCGCCTCACGACGTCGAACGTCCGCGACATCGACTGGCTGCCCTCGACCTGCGCCTATCGCCTGCGCGCGGCGGGCGAGCAGCTTCCCGAGTGGCATTATCTCGTCTGCGGCGACCGCGAGGCGGTGCACCGCGCCAAACAGTCGGTCCGCGGCTGGACGATCAGCGAGGACGAGGCCGGAACTCGAATATCACGTGATCGACCGCGAACTCTGACCCGGTGATCGACGGCCTCGAGATCATCCGGCATCCGCGCGCGCGCCGGGCACGGTTGTCGATCGATCCCGCCAGCGGTCGCGCCCGGCTCGTCCTGCCCAAGCGGGCGGCCTTGAAGCAGGCGCTGGCCTGGGCGGAGGAGAAGGCGGACTGGATCGCCGAACAGCGCGCGCGTCTGCCGCAGCCGCAGCCTTTCGTTCCCGGTGCGGTCGTAATGGTCGCCGATGAGCCGGTGACGATCGCGTGGAGCCCGGGCAGCCGCCGCACGGTGGTCCGAGACGGCGCGGTCCTGTCGCTGTCCGGTCCCGTCGAGACGATTCCCCGCCGCGTCGAGGCATGGCTCAAGCGTACCGCGCTGGGCCTGCTGGACCTGGAAACCGCCGAATATGCCGCCAAGGCGGGGGTGAGCGTCACGCAGGTCGCGATCGGCGATGCCAGGGGCCGCTGGGGCAGCTGCGCGTCGAGCGGGGTGATCCGCTACAGCTGGCGGCTGATCCTCGCCCCCGGCTTCGTACGGCGGGCAACCGTGGCGCATGAGGTCGCCCACCGCGTCCACATGAACCACGCGCCCGCCTTCCACGCGCTCGTCGCCGATCTCTATGGTGAGGATCCGACCCCGGCGCGCGTCTGGCTACGCACGCATGGCGCGGCGCTTCACTGGGTCGGTCGATCGTCCTGAAAGCGATCGCGCGAACTCTCGCGTGACCAGTCCCGCTGGGGCGCGCGCGGCTGCGGCGCGGCGGGATCGCGGCGTGGTGCGTCCCGGCCCGTTACCCTGTCGATCCAGTCCTGGTTCAACTGCTGCTGCGGCACCTGCGGGGCCTGGTCGGACGGGTCCGCATCGGGGCGCGGTATCGGCTCACCCGCCGGGGCATCGCTCGGCATGTCCGGAACGCCGCCAGGCTCGATCGGATTGCCATTCTCGTCGACCATCATCTGGCCGTTGTCCGGCTGGCCGAAATAGCTCTCCTCATCGGGTTCGAGCTGCCATTCGGGCAGGGTCACCTGCGTCTCGAACTGCTCGATCGGGCGATTGGCCGTGGCGGGCTTCATGAACGCCGCCCAGGCGCGCGCCGGTGCCGTACCGCCGTGCAGTCCGGAGATCGGCTTGGCGTCGTCGCGGCCCATCCAAACGCCGGTGGTGATGCCGCTCGAGAAGCCGAGGAACCAGCCGTCCTTCGACGAACTCGTCGTGCCCGTCTTCCCCGCCACGGGCCGCCCGATCTGCGCGGCGCGCCCGGTGCCGGTGTTGACCGCGGTCTGCAACAGGTCGGTCATCTCGGCGGCGACATAGGGGGCGACGAGGACGTGGCTGCGATCGACCTCATGCGTGTAGATCGTCTGGCCGTTCGCGGTCACGCGAGTGATGCCATAGGGGGTCACCGCGACGCCCTTGCTCGCGACGCTGGCAAAGGCGCGCGTCATGTCGATCACGCGGACCTCCGACGTGCCCAGCACCATCGAGGGATGCGTGTTGACCGTCGTCGTGATCCCGAACCGCCGCGCCATGTCCGCGACCGTCGTGAAGCCGACCTCCTGCCCCAGTTTCGCTGCGACGGTGTTCAGCGAATAGGCAAAGGCGGTGCGCAGGCTGACCGCACCGGAATTGCGCCGCGAATCGTTGCGCGGGCTCCATCCGTCGATCGTCACGGGTTCGTCGACGATCGAATCCTCCGGCTTGTGCCCGGCCTCGAGCGCGGCGAGATACACGAACAGCTTGAACGCCGAACCCGGCTGGCGGACCGCCTGCGTCGCGCGGTTGTAGATCGACGAGACATAGTCCTTGCCGCCGACCATCGCCTTGACCGCGCCATCGCGGTCGAGCGACACCAGCGCGCCTTGCGCACCCGCGGGGGCATTCGCCCGGATCGCGGCATCGGCATCGCGCTGCATCGACAGGTCGAGCGTCGTCCAGACCTCGAGCGGGGCCTCGGTTTCGTCGATCAGCGTGTCGAGCTGCGGCAGGGCCCAGTCGGTGAAGTAGCGGACGCTGTTCTGCTTCGGCTCGGGCGCCAGTTTGAGCCCCTGCACATCGGCATCGGCGGCCTCGCTCGCGCTGATGACGCCGGTTTCCGCCATCGTCTTCAGCACGACGCCCGCGCGGCCCATCGCGGCCTCGGCATCGGCAGTCGGCGAATAATTGGACGGTGCCTTGACGAGCCCGGCGATCACCGCCGCTTCGGCCAGCGACAGGCGGTCCGCCCCGTGGCCGAAGAATTTACGCGACGCGGCGTCGATCCCGTAGGCGCCGCCGCCATAATAGACCTTGTTGAGGTAGAGTTCGAGGATTTGGTCCTTGCTGAACTTGCGCTCGAGCGCGAACGCCAGGATCCATTCGCGGAACTTGCGCCCAAACTTCTTCTGGTTGTTGAGGAAGACGTTGCGCGCCAACTGCTGCGTGATCGTCGACCCGCCCTGCGTCCAGCGCCCGCGATCGAACCGTACCTTGACCGAGCGTGCGATCCCGACCGGATCGACGCCGAGATGCGATCGGAACCGACGATCCTCGACCGCGACGGTCGCGTCGCGCATCACCGCGGGGATCTGGCCATAGGAAAGCCATTCGCCGAAACTCGGCCCCATCGACACGATCACGCTGCCATCGGCGGCATGTACCCGGATCATCTGGCCGTTGGGTGAGGATTTGAGGCTTTCGAAGCTCGGCAGCTGCGCGCGGGCGATGTAGATCGCGATCACCAGCGCGCCGAGCGCGAGGATGGCAATACCGGCGAGAACCTTCAGGAGGAGGACAAACCGGCGGCGCCATGAGGAGCGAGGCCGAGAGGGGCGGGAAGCGGGACGCGCGCGAGCCATGAAGGGTCGACGAAATACGCCTTAACCGCGGCGCCGACAAGCGGTTCGCGTGTGCGCCCGCGGCACGCGCACTCCGCCCGGCGTTTCGTCGACAGTATTCATCGCCGCGCGACGGCGCGTCACGCGCCGATCCGCGTCGCTTGCGCGAGCATTCGGATCAGTACGGGATGCGCAAAGGGGATAAGCCGGGCTGCACCGCGGCTTTCGGCCACCCGGCGCACCGCGCCCGCTACCCCGATCGGCCGCGCGAGCGTCCGCGCCAGCTGCTGCTGCCATGCCGCTGCCCCCCCTGCCCCGTCGGTGCGATAGGCGCGCGCGGCGGCGAGCCCGCTGGCGAGCGCGATGCCCATGCCCTCGCCAGCCAGCGACGGGATCACCCCCGCCTGATCGCCCAGCCGGTACTGCCCCGCCTGCCCCGTCGTCTGGCGCCAGCCATAGGGGACGTTGGCGATCGCATCGATCGTCGCATCCGGGGCGATCGCGGCGACCCATTCGCCGAGCACAGGCATTGCGCGGCCGAGCTCGGCGAGCAGATCCGCCGGCGTTCCCGCTTCCTGCAACCGCGAGCGATGTACTGCCATGCACAGATTCGCGCTGCCATCCTCCTGCATCGCAAGGCCGGCATAGCCCCGGTCGAAGAGATACAGGTCGATCTGCCCCGCCAGCGCCCGTGCCATCGCCGGCGGGGGCACGATGCGGACGCGTATCCCCAGCGTCGGATCGGCGCCGCGGGCGCTTGCCGGCCGTGCGGTCCCGCGGACATCCGACTTGCCATTGGCGAGGAACAGCGCGGGCGCGGCGATCACCGCGCCATCGGCTGTCCGCACCTGGCCGTCTTCGATCGCTCGGACAGTCACCCCGCGTTCGACCGCTGCGCCCTGCGCCACCGCGGCGGCGAGCAGAACGGTGTCGAGCCGCCGTCGCGATACCGATAGTGCAGGCCTTGGCAACGCGGCATGCGCGACGCGGCTACCGGCGAAGATCCGGACGGTCGTCGTTCGCGCCGGGTTGAGCTGATCCGGATCGATCCCCAGCCGCGACAGCGTGTCGAGCGTCCGCCAGCTCAGGAACCCGCCGCACAAGGCGTCGCCCGTCTCGCGGCTACGCTCGATCAACAGATGCGGCAGGCCCCCGCGTGCAAGCTCGATCGCGACCGCCGCCCCTGCCGGCCCGCCGCCGACGATCAGCGCGCGCGTCGCGGTCACCGCAGCCGTTCGACGCACAGCCGGAACGGGAACGCCCGGAACACGCGCGCACCGCGGATCCCCGCCTCGTCGAGGATCGCGGGCCATTCATCCGGTCGGTACGACCGCGCGATCGACAGCGTCCCGTCGTGACGCACGATCGGATGCCAGCGCGCGAGCCGTGCCAGAATCGGGAATCCGCGATGCGCAAACCCGTGGCGATGCAGATCGTTGATCAGCCAGCACCGCGCATGCGTGTCCATGAACCGAAGGAAGGCAATCAGTTGGGCATGGCTCATATGGTGCGCGACCAGGCTGCTGACGATCGCGTCCCAGCGGGGTTCGGCGCCCCTCTGACCGGCGAGTTCGACGTAATCCCCCGTGACATAGCGGATCGTTGATCCCGCGTCCGTATGCATGCGCGCGGCCTGTTCGCTGCGGGGATTGAGGTCGACCCCGACCAGTTCGGTGTCCACGCGTTGCCGGCGGGCCCAGCGCTCGATCGTCCGCAGCATGTCGCCATCGCCGAACCCGACATCGAGCAGCCTCAGCCGCGTCCGGCCCGCGATGACCCGCTTTAGAAAGGCAAGCGTCGGACGCGCCGCCATCGTCACGACATTCACCTTCGCAAGATCGGCGACCACCGCGGCATAGGTTTCCGGCGACAGGTCGTCGGCGTCCATCAGTTCCTCGGCTTGCGCCCGCGCCGTCAGCATCGCGGTGCGCTTCGGAAGCCGATACCCTCGGCTGCGAGACCCGGGCCGAACGCCAGCGCGACGCCGCGCGCGATGTCCGGCCCGGCGAGCAACCGCTGCAGCACGAACATCAGCGTCGCCGACGACATGTTGCCGTTCGCCGACAGCACCGCACGCGACGCGTCGAGCGCATCCGCCGGGAGCGCCAGGGCATGCTCGACCGCATCGAGGATCGATCGCCCGCCGGCATGGACCGCCCATCCGTCGACCGTATCGGCGGGGCGTCCGCCGCTCGCTGCGGCACGGAAGGCGGGATCGGCGAGCGCCTGCGCGATCCGCCCCGGTACTTCTCCCGACAGGTGCATCGCAAAGCCCTGGTCGGTGATGTCCCAGCGGATCAGCGCCTCGCTGTCGGGCAATGCGGTGGCGAACGGCGCTTCGAGCTCGAATCCGCTCGGATCGCTGGTCACCAGCGCCGCGGCGGCACCGTCGCCGAACTGGAGCATCGCCAACAGCGGCTCGATCTCGGACACCGCCTGCAGGTGCAGCGTCGACAATTCGACGGTGACGACCAGCACGTGTGCACCGGGCTCTGACCGGACGATATGCCGCGCGCTGCGGAGCGCGACGACCGCGGCATAGCAACCCATGAACCCGATCAGCAGCCGCTCGACCGTCGCGGGCAGCGCAAGCCTGCGCGCGATGATCTGGTCGATGCCGGGCGCGACGAACCCGGTGCAGCTCGCCACCACCAGATGCGTTATCGTGCCGAGCGCGATCGTTTCCTGAAGCGCGGCGATGGCCTCGAGGGCAAGACCGGGTGCCGCGTCGGCATAGATGGCCATCCGCTCCGCGGTGCCGGGATGCGGATCGATTGCATAAAAGCCGCCGGGATCGAC
>NZ_JPDP02000072.1:0-1035 GCF_000732685.2 Sphingomonas sp. STIS6.2 | reverse complement strand
AGTGCGCCGGCAATCGTCGGGCACATCTTCAAGACGTGGAAAAGACTTCGGGCGATCCCTGGGACGTGGGCGCGATTGGCAATGCGGCGTGGACCGGCGTCGCACTGTGCGACGTGCTCGCCGCAGCCGGCATCCAGGACGGCGCGTCGTTCGTCGGCACTACGGGGGCCGACAACGTGGATGTCGATGGTGAGACGGCACCGTTCGGTGCCTCGATCTCGATCGCCAAGGCGCTAGAGCCCGACGTGCTGATCGTCTGGGCCATGAATGGCGAGGCGCTGGCCCCCGAACATGGCGCACCGCTGCGGCTCGTCGTGCCGGGTTATGCGGGCGTTCGTAGCGCCAAGTGGCTGACGCGCATCGAGGTGCGCGATCGCCCGTCCGATGCGCCGATCCAGGCTAAGGACTACAAGCTCTTTCCGGCGTCGGTAGCGAAGGAGGACGCAGACTGGGATCGGGGTCTGACTATCGAGGAGATGCCGCTCAATGCTGCGATCTGCGCGCCGGTGGACGGCGCGCATGTCAGCGCCGGCGCGTGCGAAATCGCGGGTTATGCGGTCGCCTTCGGCCGAGCGGTCACCCGCGTCGAGGTCTCCGTCAATGGCGGCACCGACTGGCTGCAGGCGGAACTGACTGCAAAACCCGATGCGCCTTGGAGCTGGACGCAGTGGCACGTCACGGTCGATCTGTCTCCCGGACTCCACGTCCTGATCGTGCGCGCCGTTGACGGTGCCGGGCAGATGCAGCCCGAACGGCCCGAGCCGATCTGGAACTTCGCCGGCTATCTCTCGACTGCCTGGCATCGCATCGCCGTTACCGCTGGCTGATGGACGCGCCGCACGACGCCGATCGGGCCCATGCGAAGCTGGCGGAGAGCGCGAGCAAGCTGAAGGACAGCGCAGTCCAGCAGGTGGACAGCGCCGACCGTCGCACAGAGCTTGCCGCGGACCGCACAATCCTCGCCGGCGAACGCACCTATGCTGCCTGGGTGCGTACCGGACTGGCGGCGCTCGCTTCCGGTATCGGCGCGCGCGC
>NZ_JPDP02000071.1:56426-72765 GCF_000732685.2 Sphingomonas sp. STIS6.2 | reverse complement strand
CCCGTCAAATGCAAATTTCACTTTTATGGCAATTTTTGCGAACTGGCGCGCTGCGGAGCTTCTAGACCGCCCTACCCCAGTTCCTGCCCCTCCCGATGGGCCGGGTCGTGCAATTCCGCGACCCGGTACCGTGGTAGAGACCGCTTCGCCTTATTCACCTTATTCAAACGCGAAATGAAAAACGAAAAAGCCGGCGCACGCTGATTGCGTACGCCGGCTTTATCTTCCGCCAATCCGACATGGGTCGGACAGGAATTACTTGCGAAGCGTGAGACCGCCACCGAAGCGCTTGTTGAAGCGGGCGACCTGGCCACCGGTGTCGAGCATCGTGCCACGACCGCCGGTCCACGCCGGATGAGCGAGCGGGTCGATTTCGAGCGTCATCACATCACCTTCCTTACCCCAGGTCGACCGGGTCTGGTACTTAGTACCATCGGTCATCTGGATCGTGATCATGTGATAGTCGGGATGCGTATCGGCCTTCATCGTATGTCTCCGGTATAAACGGCTGGTTCCGACCAGCCTAAAGCACGGCGGGCCCGTACACACAGCGGCGCCATGATGCAAGCGAGCCCCCGTTTCGCCGATCACACCTTTGGCGGATCGGCGATCATCGCGGTAAAATTGGCTTCCGCGACCAGCTGGCCGTCGACAAAGGCGCGCCCTGCGAATTTACAGACACTTGCGCGCTTCTGCACGAACGTCACGTCGAGCTGAAGCAGAACCCCGGGCTCGACCGGCTTGCGAAACTTCGCCCCGTCGATCGCCATGAAATAGACGAGTTTTCCCGAACCCGCGAGACCGAGCGATTCGACCGCCAATATGCCGGCGGCTTGCGCCATCGCCTCGACGATCAGCACCCCGGGCATGATCGGCCTGCCGGGGAAATGCCCCTGAAAGAACTGCTCGTTCATCGACACCGCCTTGATCGCGCTGATCGATGTGTCGGGAACGAGATCCACGACACGATCAACCAGCAACATCGGATAGCGGTGCGGCAATGCCGCCATCACCCGGCCGATATCGAGCGCTCCACTCGATCGACCGGGCGCGGCGTCAGCCACGTCGACGTTCACGTTATCCGTGCTCACCGACGATGTTCTCAGCGGCCCTGCGGCGTCGTGCGCGCAGGCGTCGCGCGGGCGGGTGCCGCGGCGGCAGGTGCGGCTGCCCCACCCTGCTGGCCCTGCTGGTTCGGCTGCCAGCCGGCAGGCGGCGTGATACCGACCGTCGGGACGAGACGGTCGAGCTCGGCCGTGATCGACGCCGTGATATCGGCAGCCGGCTGCGCGAACAATGCGGCATCAGGACGAAGCAGCAGGGTAACGTTCTTGGCGCGAACCGCATTGCTGACCGCATCGCCGAGCTTCGCCTGGATCTGTTCGATGACATATTGCTGAGCGCGCTGTGCCGGCTGGGTCAGACGGGCCAGTTCCTGGTTTGCCGCGGTCTCGCGTGCCTGGATCGCTTGAGCCTGGCTCTGGAGCGACGCCGCATTCGGGGTCGGCGCGCGCTGTGCGGTCTGGAAGGCGGTCACGAGGGGCTGGAGTTCGCGGGCGATCGCCTGGCGGCGGGTCTCGGCCTGGTCGAGCTGTGCCTTGTAGGTCGTCTCGATCTGGCCACGCGCGGTGGTCCAGGCCTTGGAGCCTGCGATCGCGCCCTGCGGGTCGGCGACCGCGATACCAGAAACCTGGGCCTGCGCCGGTGCGACGATCGCCGCCGGTGCGAGCACGGCTGCGGCGAGAAGAAGCGTCTTGAACGTCGTCATCAGAACTGTGTCCCTACGTTGAAAGTAATAAGCTTGGGGTCATCACCCGGCTGCGTCAGGATCGCCTTGGCAAGATCGATACGCAGCGGGCCGAACGGCGAATTCCAGTTCACGCCGATACCCACCGACAGACGCGGTCGCGGCGAGTTGCCAAGGAACGTCTCCTTGAACGGCGCGATCGCGCTGGTCGCGATGACATTGGCCTCGGCACCCGCGCAGGCACCGCCGAGCGTATCGGAATAGCCCGTCTGACACGTCGTTGCCCGCTGCGCCGTTTCGGTCGCGCCGGTCGGCGTGTAGGTGTTGAAATAGAGCTGGCGGCCTGCGCTGTCGAACAGCGGCGTGTTGATCGGCAACACGGTGACATTGCCGGCCGCGTCGACCGACGTTGGGAAGACCGCGGTTGGCAATGGCTTGGTGATGCCGAACAGGCTGCCGATCTGCGCGTAGATGGTCGGGCGAAGCCCCAGTTCGCGCGCGCCAGAGCCCAGCGGAATCTCGATTTCGGCACGAGCCAGATAATAAGCCCGGCCGCCGAGCGCGTCATCGACGATCTGGTTGCGATCGGTCACCACGGTCTGCGTACCATCGGCCGCAGTGACATATTGCTGGCGCAGGACTCGCGGACCGACGCCGCGAATGTCGAAACCACGGAATTGCGGCTCGCCCAGATAGAAGCGATCGGTGATGCGGACGCGGTCGACGCCCTCGCCACGGCTCTTCTCGAGCGAGTGGATATAGCCGCCTTCCGCGATGATCGAACCGATAAAGCCGCTGCCGAGGTTCCAGAATTTGGATCCTTCGGCGCGCGTACGGATATACTTCACGTCGCCGCCCAGACCGGCAAAGTCCTGGCTGAACGAGAAGCGTTGCCCGGCGGTCGGACGCAAACGGCTGTTCAGCGTATCGTAGATCAGCGAATAGCCGATCGACGACGTCCAGCGATTGCCGAGTGCCTCACAGAGGTAGCGCCCGGCCTTGAGCGGGTCGCAGACGCCGTTGGTGAAATAGGACGCCTGATCGAGGCCGACCTCGTCATAGGACAGGCCGTAGCGGCCCGACAGCGACCAGAACTCCGTCAGCGGCACGCCGGCACGGATCTGGAAGCCCGTCGAGACCTGTGAATAGGTCGTCTGGCGGTCGTTCCCGACATAGTTGAAAGAATTGTAATCGCGCCGGAATATGTCGCCACCGAGCGCGATGTTCTTGTCGAATAGATAGGGCTCGGTGAAACCAAGCTCGATCGACTTGGAATAGCTCGAATAGTTCACGCCGGCGCGCAGTTCCTGGCCCTTGCCGCGGAAATTGCGCTGCGTGATGTTCGCCTGGATGATGAACCGCTCGAGACTCGAATAGCCCGCCGACAGCTGCAATTCGCCCGTCGAGCGCTCTTCCAGATTGGTTTCAAGGATCACGCGATCGGGCGCGGAGCCCGGCGTCTGCTTGATCTCCATCTTGTCCTGGAAATAACCGAGCGAGTTGATGCGATCCTGCGAGCGCTTCACCTGGAAGCTGTTGAACGCGTCGCCCTCGGCAAGACGGATCTCGCGACGCACGACCTTGTCCTGCGTCTGCGAATTGCCATTGATCTCGACGCGCTCGACATAGGTGCGCTTGGCTTCGGCGATGTTGAAGTTGATACCCATGGTCAGGGTATCGACGTCCTTCTGGAACTCCGGGTTCACCTCGGTGAACGCATAGCCGAACAGGCCCGCGGTCTGGCTCAGATTGTCGACCGAATCCTCGACGAGCTTCGCGTTATACCACTCGCCCTTCTTGAGCGGCAGCGTCGAGGCGAGCTTCTTGTTGTCGAAGTCGCGGATCTGGCTGTCGACGGTCACGTCGCCGAATTTGTAGCGCTTCCCCTCCTCCACCACGTAGGTGATGATGAAGTCCTTCTTGTCCGGCGTCAGCTCGGCGACCGCGGACGTGACGCGGAAATCGGCATAGCCCTCGGTCAGGTAAAACTGGCGCAGCTTCTGCTGGTCATAGCTCAGGCGATCCTGATCGTAGCTGGTCGCCGAGGACAGGAGGCGGAACAGCCGCGCCTGCTTGGTCGCCATCTGGCCGCGGATCTTGTCGTCCGAAAACACCTCGTTGCCGAGGATGTTGATCTGGCGGACCTTGGACTTCGGGCCTTCGCTGATCTCGAACACGACATCGACGCGGTTCTGGTCGAGATTGACCATCTTCGGATCGACCACCGCGGCGAAGCGGCCCTGCCGGCGATAGAGCTCGATGATCCGGGCAATATCCTGGCGGACCGCGGTGCGCGTGAAGATCTGCCGCGGCGCGAGCTTGATCTCTTTCGTGATCTTGTCCGCCTTGAGCGCCTTGTTGCCCTCGAGAATCACGCGGTTAATGATCGGATTCTCGCGGATACGCAGGACGATATTGCCGTCCTCGACCCCGGCGATCGAATAATCCGCGAACAGGTCGCTTGCCTGCAGGTCCTTGAGCGCCTGATCGAGCGTCTCGGCCGTGTACGGAATGCCGACGCGGAGCTTGGTGTAGCTCAACACGGTCTCGGGCTCGATGCGCTGCGAGCCTTCGACACGCAAAGTCTTGATCAGAGTCTGGGATACAGGCGCCGCTACGGGCGTTGTAGGAGCAGATGCAGGGGCAGCCGCCTGTGCACGCGGCGGACCGGATCGTGCCTGAGCCGCGGGCGCGGCGCCGGTAGGCGCAACCTGTGCCCAGACCGGCACGCCGGACAGCATCGTACCTGCCAGGAGCAGGGCGCCGTTACGCGCCAAAGTGTAACCGTTGATTGCTGTCACCAAACCCACCCCAAGAAACTTGCATACGCAAGGGCGCGCCCGCCCTGCCCTAACCGCGTCAGCCGATCAAGCCGGCCAGATTCTTCCACAACCCGAAATTGCCGAGATCGTTGAAGGTCACGAGAAGCATCAATGCGAGGATCGCCGCAAGACCGCCGCGATACGCCCATTCCTGAACGTCGGGACCGACGGGCTTTCGCCGGACTGCCTCTATCGCATAAAATAGCAAATGTCCGCCATCAAGCATCGGCACTGGCAGCAGGTTGATGAACCCCAGATTGATGGACACCAGCGCAATCAGAAAGACATAGGCATCGAGGCCGAGCGACATCTGCTCGCCCGAGACCTTGGCGATACTGAGCGGTCCGCCAAGCTCCTTGACGGAGCGACGGCCCGAAATCACCTGGCCTAGCGTCTCGACCATCATCGAGACGATCTCGCCCGTCCGCTTCACCGAGACGGCCGGTGCTTCGAGCAAGCCGACGCGAACGACGATGGGTTTGCCACCGGCGATCCCGAGCCGGCCGATCCGATATTCATTCCCGAACCGGTCGCGCTGGAGCTCGGTACCGATCACGACATCGCGCGATACCAGTCGTCCATCACGCAGTACATCAATGCGGGTGCGTTCTCCCGCACGGATGCGGGCATAGCGTGCCATGTCGTCGAAGGTTTCGACCGAACGCCCGCCCAGCGCGGTGACCCGGTCGCCCTGTTGCAGACCGGCGAGTGCCGCCGCACTGCCCGGAACGGTGGCCCCGATCACCGGCGGCATCCGGACGTCGCCATAAGCGAGCGCGAATCCGGCGAGGATGACGATTGCGACGACGAAATTGACCACCGGACCTGCGGCAACGACAATCGCGCGCTGCCAAACCGGTTTCGACTGGAATGTCCGCTGACGTTCGTCGGCAGGCAAGGCGAGCCATTCGGCGGAAGGCTGGCTTGCCGGGGTCATGTCCCCGGCGAATTTCACATAACCGCCAAGCGGCAGCCAGCCGAATTTCCAGCGTGTGCCGCGACGATCGGTAAAGCCCGCGATCTCGCGTCCGAACCCGATCGCAAAGGCATCGGCCTTGATCCCGAATATCCGTCCAGCGAGATAATGGCCCATCTCGTGAACGAACACGAGCGGTCCGATGACGAGCATAAAGGACAGGATCGTCAGCAGGATACCGGGCGTTTCGATCAAACCACGCAATCCTTCACACGCTCGCTCGCAAGGCGCCGCGCGTCGGCGTCGATGGCCAGAACGGCATCGACGCTGTCCGGTGCGGCCGGATCGTAGCGTATCAGCGTATCCTCCACGATTGCGGCAATTTCGAGGAAGCCGATCCGGCGGTTGAGAAAGGCGTCGACCGCCACCTCGTTCGCCGCGTTGAGGATCGCCGGGCGCGCCCCGCCCGCGTCCAGCGCTTCGCGTGCCAGCCGCAATGCGGGAAACCGCACCGGATCGGGCGCCGCGAAATCGAGTCGGCCGATGCCGACGAGATCGAGCGGCGCCATCGGTGTCGCCATCCGGTCGGGCCAGGCCAGGGTATGTGCGATCGGCGTGCGCATGTCGGGCGGGCCGAGCTGTGCCAGAACCGAGCCATCGACATAGTCGACTAGGCTGTGGATCACCGACTGCGCATGGATGACGATCTCGATCCGGTCGGGTGCGATCGGGAACAGCCGGGCGGCCTCGATCAGTTCGAGGCCCTTGTTCATCATCGTCGCCGAATCGACTGAAATCTTGGCGCCCATCGACCAGTTGGGATGCTTGACCGCCTGTTCGAGCGTCACGCCGCGCATCTGATCGGTCGTCCAGTCGCGGAAAGGCCCGCCGCTGCACGTCAGGATAATCCGCCGCACGCCTTCGGGCCGCGCGGCATCAAAGCATTGGAAAATCGCGTTATGCTCGGAATCTGCCGGGAGCAGGGTCGCCCCGGACCGCGCAGCTGCGCGCAAGATGACGTCGCCCGCGGAGACCAGCGGTTCCTTGTTCGCGATGACGACCGTGCCGCCCTGCTCGATTGCCGACAGGACGGGCTTGAGGCCCGCACAGCCGACGATCGCGCCCATCGTCCAGTCGGCGCCCGATGCGGCGGCCTCGGCAATCGCGTCAGGGCCGCCGCCGGCGCGGACACCCGTTCCCGCCAGTGCCGCCTGCAACTCTGGCAGGCACTGCTCGTCGGCAACCACCGCGAATTCGGCGCGGGTCCGGATCGCGGCCGCGGCGAGCCGCGCGACGTCACAATTTGCGGTCAGCGCGACGACGCGAAAACGATCGGGCTCGCGTTCGACGAGATCGAGCGTCGACGTACCGACCGACCCGGTCGCACCGAGAATCGCAACGCTTTTCATGAGTATAAGCTCGGCAACATGATGAGTAACGCCGCGACCGGGGCGACCGGGACGAGCCCATCGAGACGGTCCATCACGCCACCATGCCCGGGCAGCGTATTGCCGCTGTCCTTGACGCCTGCGACGCGCTTCAACCAGCTTTCGTACAGGTCCCCCATCTGCGCCAGCGCCGCGAGAAACGGCGTGGCGAGCGCAAGGTGGAACGGCAGCGCATATTCGACGTGAAGGATCGCCGCGACGATGCCCGCGAGCACCACGCCGCCAATCAGGCCCGACCAGGTCTTGTTCGGGCTGATCACGGGTGCAAGCTTGGGTCCGCCGAGTGAGCGTCCGGTGAAGAACGCGCCGATATCGCACGCCCATACCAGCGACAGCGCCCAGAGGGTTAGGAGCACGCCGTCCTCCTGACGCCGGATGATCATCAGCGCGAGCACGGGCAGCCCGCAATAGATAATTCCGAGCGCCAGCGGAGGCTTACGCGTGGTGATGACGACGAAGAACGCCGCCCCGGCAAGCAGGCCCAGCGTGAAGAAATCGTGCACGACGAGGATCAGCGAGGCCGGCGCCATCAGCGCGAGCGGCACGGACAACGCGAACTGCGTCATGCGCCTGGTTTTCGCGTCGGCCCCCTGCAGCATCGCCCATTCGGCCATCATGAACAGCGCGGCCACCACGCCCAACAGCCAGAAGGCAATGCCGCCCAGCGTCAGGGCGATGCTCGCGACGACGATCATGCCGACGCTCGCGATCATCCGGAGCTTGAGGTTGGACGGTGTGCGAAGCGCCTGATCGGGGGCCCGTTCGGGATCGGTAAGCGTCACAGCCCACCGTAGCGGCGTTGCCGCACGCCAAAGGCCGCAACGGCCTCAGCCAGCGCGTCGCCGTCGAAATCGGGCCAGAGCGTGTCGACGAACAGCAGTTCGGCATAAGCCGCCTGCCACAACAGGAAATTCGACAGGCGTTGTTCGCCCGAGGTGCGGATCATCAGGTCGAGCGGGGGAAGATCACACGTGTCGAGTTCGCCCTCGACCATCGTCGCGTCGATGCTCGCCGGATCGAGGACCCCGTCGCGCGCGCGTTCCGCCAGGCGGCGGGCGGCGAGCACGAGTTCGGCATGGGCGCCGTAGTTGAGTGCGATCGCGAGCAATGGACCGGTATTGGCCGCGGTCCGCGCGATAGCATCATCGACCATCGCGACCAGATCGGGCGAGAAGGCGTGGTAGTCGCCGATGACGCGCAGACGGACATTCTCGCGGGTCAGCTCGTCGAGATCGCTGCGGATGAAATGCCGCAGCAAGCCCATGAGATCGCTGACCTCTTCCGCAGGACGGCGCCAGTTTTCGGACGAGAACGCATAGAGCGTGAGCGCCTCGATCCCCATCGCACGCGCCGCGCGGGTGACGTTACGCACCGCATCGACGCCCGCCTTGTGGCCGGCAAAGCGGGGAAGGAAGCGCTTCTTCGCCCACCGCCCATTGCCGTCCATGATGATCGCGACATGGCGCGGCACCGCGCCGCCCCCAGGAACGGCGACGAGCGACGCAGCCTGGTTGGCTCCGGCCGAAGCAGCGCCAAGCGGCCTCACTTGCCCAGGATTTCCTTTTCCTTGGCGCCCGCGGTCGCGTCGAGATCGGCGATCGTGCTGTCGGTGAGCTTCTGCACCTCGACTTCGTGACGCTTGCGCTCGTCCTCGCCGAACACGCCCTTCTTCTCGTCGACCTTCAGCGAATCCATCCCGTCGCGACGGACGTTACGGACCGCAATGCGGGCCTTTTCAGCATATTGGCCGGCGAGCTTGGCGAGTTCCTTGCGACGCTCCTCGGTCAGATCGGGAATCGGCAGACGCAGCGTCTGACCGTCGACGATCGGGTTGAGACCCAGCCCGGCGGAGCGGATCGCCTTGTCGGTCGGGCCGACATTCGACTTGTCCCAGACCTGCACCGACAGCATCCGCGGCTCGGGCGCCGACACGGTCGCGACCTGGTTGAGCGGCATCGATGAGCCGTAGACCGTGACCATCACCGGATCGAGCAGCGCGGTCGACGCGCGGCCGGTGCGAAGCCCGGCCAGATCGTGCTTCAGCGCTTCGACGGCACCCGCCATGCGGCGTTCCAGGTCGCTCTTGTCATACGCTGCCATCTTAACTCTCCTGCTCGTTCTGGACGATCGTCGACACGCCATCACCCGCCAGCACCGCGGCAAGATTGCCGGGTTCGCGGATGTTGAAGACGACGATCGGGATATCATTGTCGCGGCACAAAGCGATCGCGCTCGCGTCCATGACCTTGAGGTCCTCGGACAGCACCGTGCTGTACGAGATCGTCTCGTAGCGCGTTGCGTCCGGGTCCTTTTTCGGATCGGCGCTGTAGACGCCGTCGACCGACGTGCCCTTGAACAGCGCGTCGCACTTCATTTCGGCAGCACGCAGCGCGGCGCCCGAATCGGTGGTGAAATAGGGGCTGCCGACACCGGCCGCGAAGATCACGACGCGGCCCTTTTCGAGGTGCCGTTCGGCGCGACGCCGGATGAAGGGTTCGCAGACGCTCGCCATCGGGATCGCCGACTGGACGCGCGTGTCGATGCCGATCTGCTCGAGCGCGTTCTGCACCGCGAGCGCGTTCATCACGGTCGCGAGCATACCCATATAATCGGCGGTCGCGCGCTCGAAGCCCTTGGCGGCGGCGGCGAGGCCACGGAAGATGTTGCCACCCCCGACGACGATGCAGATCTCATAGCCCTTGGCGCGGACGTCGGCGATCTCGCCGGCGACGCGTGCAGTGACGGTGGGATCGATCGAAAGACCGGCGGGTCCCATCAGGACTTCGCCCGACAGTTTGAGCAAAATGCGTTTGAAGCGCGGAGGCGTCATAAATCTCGAATTGTGATTGGCGGGGCGGCGCGGACCTTAGGCGGCGAGGCCGGGGATGTGAAGCGCTGCGACGTGCCTGTGTGGACTCTGAGCGGTCAGGAGACGGAAAATCGTCGACCGCAGGAGGGCGCGCGAGGGGAAATGCCGTCATTTCCGCGGAGATGGAGGGGCTGGCGTCGCGAGCGACACCGACCGCCTAGGGTCTGGATCCCCGCCTGCGCGGGGATCACGGAGTAGCGCACGGCTACTCCGTGATCTTTCTCCCCTCGGGGAGACGGTAGACCAGCGGAGCCGGATGAGGGGCGTGAGGTTCGAGACCTCGCCACTCCCCTCACCCTTCCCACGGCCGAGTGGCCGTGGGCCCCTTCCCTCTCCCCGGACGGGAGAGGGAGGGCGTTGTTACGCCTGGGGGACGCCCGAGGCGGCAGCGACTTCGGCGGCGAAGTCGGACTGCTCCTTCTCGATGCCTTCGCCGAGCTGGAAGCGGACATAGTCCACCAGCTTGATCTCGGCGCCCGCGTCCTTGCCGGCCTTGGCGACGACGTCCGAGATCTTGGTCTTGCCGTCCATCACGAACAGCTGGCTGACCAGGGCGTGCTCCTTGCGGTACTTGGCGATGCCGCCTTCGACCATCTTTGCAATGATATCAGTAGGCTTGCCCGAATCGGCGGCCTTTTCGGTCGCGATCGCGCGCTCACGCTCGATCTCGGCTTCGTCGAGATCGGCCTCGTTCAGCGCCTTCGGGAACGCCGCTGCGATGTGCATCGCGAGCTGCTTGCCGAGCGTCTGGAGCACCTCGTCCGACGCCTCCGACTCGAGCGCGACGAGCACGCCGATCTTGCCGAGGCCCGGCGATGCCGCGTTGTGAATGTACGGAACGACCGCACCCTTGCTGACTTCGAGCGTGCGCGAACGGCGCAGCGACTGGTTCTCGCCGATCGTCGCGACGTTGTTCGTCAGGACTTCCTCGACGGTCTTGCCCGATGGCATCGCCTGCGTCTTGAGCGAGTCGATGTCACCGCCGGTGGCGAGCGCGATCTGCGTCACGTCACGGACAAACGACTGGAACTGATCGTTCTTTGCGACGAAATCGGTTTCCGAGTTGACCTCGACCGCAGCACCCTTGGTGCCCGAAACGGCGACGCCGACCAGACCCTCGGCCGCGGTGCGGCTGGACTTCTTGGCGGCGGCGGCGAGACCCTTGGTCCGCAGCCAGTCCATCGCCTGCTCCATGTCGCCGGCATTCTCGCTGAGCGCCTTCTTGCAGTCCATCATGCCCGCGCCGCTCTTTTCGCGCAGATCCTTGACCATTGCTGCCGTGATATCAGCCATGTCCGTAAATCCTCTTTAGTCTGAATGTAGTTGCGGGCGAGGTAAGGCCAGATGCCCTACCCCGCCCGCATGACGGTTCGGCGACGACGCTTATGCGTCGATCTGGCGCTCACCCTCGGCCGCGAACTCTGCGGCGGTCTCGGCGTTCGCCGCAACCTGCGTCGTGTCGGCGGTCGGCTCGACGGTCGGCTCGGCGATCGCCTCTTCCTTCGGCGGCTCGACCATCGCACCGATGTCGGCACCGGTCCGGCGCTGCTGCTCCTGGCCACCACGAGTCGCTGCGATTGCAATGGCTTCGCAGTAGAGGCGGATGGCGCGCGCGGCGTCGTCGTTCGCGGGGACCGGGAAGGCGATGCCGTCCGGCGAGACGTTCGAATCGAGGATCGCCACGACGGGAATACCCAGCGTGTTGGCTTCCTTGATCGCCAGCTCTTCCTTGTTCGCGTCGATCACGAACATCACGTCGGGAATGCCGCCCATGTCGCGGATGCCGCCGAGCGAAAGCTCGAGCTTGTCCTTCTCGCGGGTGAGCTGGAGCACTTCCTTCTTGGTCAGGCCGACGGTGTCACCCGACAGCATTTCCTCGAGCGTCTTCAGACGCTTGATCGAACCCGAAATGGTCTTCCAGTTGGTGAGCATGCCGCCCAGCCAGCGATGGTTGACGAAGTGCTGGCCTGCGCGACGTGCGGCGTCGGCGACGGGCTCCTGCGCCTGGCGCTTGGTGCCGACGAACAGGACCTTGCCACCGCCGGCGACGGCCGACGAGACGAATTCGAGCGCGCGCGCGAAGAGCGGCACGGTCTGCGAGAGGTCGAGGATGTGGACGCCGTTGCGGTCACCGAAGATGTAAGGCTTCATCTTGGGGTTCCAGCGATGCGTCTGGTGACCAAAATGTGCGCCCGTTTCAATGAGCTGCTGCATCGAGACGACTGGTGCCGCCATAGGATATGTCCTTCCGGTTGTGCCTCTGGGAAGCGGATGACGTGCCGGCCGAATGACCGAAACGCACCGGGCTATGATGCCTCCCATGCGGGGTTAGAGGCGCGGCCCTTAGCCGGGGATCGCGCCAAATGCAACGGCTTACCGCCGACTTGACAAAAGAACGCAATAAGAACATAACGGGGCCAGAACAGAACAGAGGTTCGACTCGGCGCAGAATCACCCCGGAACGGCGGTGATCCAAATGCGACGAACGGAACGATGTTTTCGACCGGGTGTTGCGAACCTTAACACAATGTTCGCATTTGCAGGGAAGGCGAGCGGGAAGATGAGCGGGATGATGATAGTGAGCTTCATGGTGTTCTCGGGGTCGTTCGCAGTCGCGACCGCGGTGATCCTGACGTCGATCGCACCGCAATGGTCGCGCATCGTCAGCCTGGCATTGGGCAATGTCGAGCCGGCCTTCGCCCCGCTGCAGACGCTCGCGCGCGCCGAGCGCCGGATCGCGGTCCGCCGCTGGTCTTCGACCGGCATGCCGCAGCCGTCGCAGCGTTGGAATGCCGCCGCCTAAAGTTTGGTGGTTTGACCTGGGTGCCTGATCAACAGGCGCCTTACTGATCCGCTGGCGTGGCCGGCTTGTGGATTACACGGGGTCCGCCGGGGGATCGCCCGCCCCGGGTCAGCAGTCCCGGGGCTCGATCGGCCGGATCAAAGACCCGGCTTGGCGGACGTTTCGCCGCTACGAACGCCGGCGCGCTGGCGGCGGACCTTGGCATAGCTGGCGATGCTGAACGGCATCGACACGATATAGAGAAGGCAGATGAGGCTGAGCGTGTGCCACGGGGCGCTGACGAGCGCGGCACCGAGCAGGACGACGAGCGCGATCGCCTCGAACCGGACGTTGCGACGCAGCTTGAGCGAACTCCACGACCAGGTCGCGATGCTCGACACCATCAGCAGCGCGACGAACGCGATCCAGGGTGCGACGATATAGGGCGAGGCAAAGCGCGGTTCGTCGGTCCAGAACCAGAAGAACATCGGCATGAGCGCGAGCCCTGCGCCGGCGGGCGCGGGAACACCGGTCAGGAAGCCCGCGGATTTGTGCGGCTGATGGCTCTCATCGATCTTGGCGTTGAAGCGCGCGAGGCGGAGCGCGCAGAACACGGCGAAGATCAGCGCGCAGATCCAGCCCATCCGCGGCAGCGCGGCGAGCGACCAGAGATAGACGATCAGTGCAGGGGCGACCCCGAAGGAGATCGCATCGGAGAGCGAATCGAGTTCCGCACCGAACCGGCTCTCGCCGTGGAGCATGCGCGCGATCCGGCCGTCGAGCCCGTCGAGCACGCCCGCGACCATGATCATCGCGACCGCGCTTTCCCATTGGCCGCCGATCGCGAACCGGACGCCGCTGAGCCCCGAGCACAGGGCGAGCGCGGTGACCGCGTTGGGTGCCACCGCGCGGAGCGGCAGGCCGCGGCGCGGCCGGCGCGCCCGTATCGCGCGGCCCGCCGCCTGCGACTCGTCGGCGCGGCTGGCGGATCCGTAAGACGTCCCGTCCCGATCGTTCACCGAACCCTCATTCAAACGACCATCATGCTCTGGTCGATCATTCGAAGGACCATCAATCGAAGGACCATCGATCACTGGGCAATGCCGCCAACGGGCACGCCGCCGACACGGCCGAGCACGGTCTCGCCGGCGATGCTGCGCTGGCCGAGACAGACCTGGGGCACGACATGATCGGGGAGATAGACGTCGACGCGGCTGCCGAATCGGATGAGCCCGATCCGCTGGCCGACCGCGACCATGTCACCCGCCTTGGCGAAGCCCAGGATGCGGCGCGCGACGAGCCCGGCGATCTGGGTGAAGCCGATCCGCATGCCGTTGCGATCCTCGACCACGAAATGCTGGCGCTCATTTTCCTCGGACGCCTTGTCGAGATCGGCGTTGAGGAACTTGCCCGAGATATAGACGACCTGGCGGATCGTGCCCGCAATCGGCGTGCGGTTGATGTGCACGTCGAACACCGACATGAAGATCGACACGCGCACCAGCGGCGCGTCGCCCAGACCATTCTCGCCCGCGAGCTCACGCGGGATGGGGACGCGCTGGATCATCGTGATCAGCCCGTCGGCGGGGGCGACGATCAGCCCCTCGCCCTGCGGCGTGGTGCGGACGGGGTCGCGAAAAAAGGTCGCGACCCAGATCACGACGCCGACCATCGGCCAGAACAGCACATGGCTGAGCATCGTCAGCAGCAATGTGATGCCGGTCGCGATGGCGACGTATTTATAGCCTTCCGGATGGACTGCGGGAAATCGCCATTTGACCGTGGAGGTCGTGACGGGCGGCTTGTCGAGCGATGCCATAGCGTGCGGGTCTATCCGTGCCGGACGCGCGATACAACGATGAACAGCCTTTTCGCGACAGGACCGTGGGTTGCGCAAGGTTGCTCGAGGTTGCTTCGCGCGACATTCGGCAGTCGATCGGCGCGCGCCCGACGGTTGATCGCCGGGGCGCGCTCCCCTAGACGCTCCCCCAACCCCCTCCCCCGAAGGACGATATATGGCGAAGATCAAGGTTAAGAATCCGATCGTGGAGATCGACGGCGACGAGATGACCCGGATCATCTGGGAATGGATCCGCGAGCGCCTGATCAAGCCGTATCTCGACATCCAGCTCGATTATTACGATCTCGGCGTCGAGCATCGCGACGCGACCGACGACCAGGTGACGATCGACAGCGCGCTCGCCACGCAGAAGCACGGCGTCGCGGTGAAGTGCGCGACGATCACGCCCGACGAGCAGCGCGTGACCGAGTTCGGCCTGAAGAAGATGTGGAAGTCGCCGAACGGCACGATCCGCAACATCCTGGGCGGGACGATCTTCCGCGAGCCGATCGTGATCAAGAACGTCCCCCGCCTGATCCCGGGCTGGACCCACCCGATCGTCGTCGGCCGCCATGCGTTCGGCGACCAGTATCGCGCGACCGATTTCCTCGTCCCCGGCCCCGGCAAGCTGCGCCTGGTGTTCGAAGGCGATGACGGCGCGACGATCGACCGCGAAGTGTTCCAGTTCCCGTCGGCGGGCGTCGCGATGGCGATGTACAATCTCGACGACTCGATCCGCGACTTCGCGCGCGCGTCGATGCATTACGGCCTGAACCTGAAGTGGCCGGTGTACCTGTCGACCAAGAACACGATCCTGAAGGCCTATGACGGCCGCTTCAAGGACCTCTTCGCCGAGGTTTTCGAGAGCGAATTCAAGGACAAGTTCAAGGAAGCGGGCATCGTCTACGAGCATCGCCTGATCGACGACATGGTCGCATCGGCGCTGAAGTGGAACGGCGAGTTCGTGTGGGCGTGCAAGAACTATGACGGCGACGTCCAGTCGGACCAGGTCGCCCAGGGCTTCGGCTCGCTGGGTCTCATGACCTCGATCCTGCTGACCCCGGACGGCAAGACCGTCGAGGCCGAAGCCGCGCACGGCACGGTCACGCGTCACTTCCGCATGCACGAGCAGGGCAAGGCGACCTCGACCAACCCGATCGCGTCGATCTTCGCCTGGACCGGTGGCCTGAAGTATCGCGGCAAGTTCGACGACACGCCGGACGTGACGAAGTTCGCCGAGACGCTCGAGCGCGTCTGCGTCCAGACGGTCGAGAACGGCCACATGACCAAGGATCTCGCGATCCTGATCGGGCCGGACCAGCCCTGGATGACGACCGAGCAGTTCTTCGAGCAGGTCCGCTCGAACCTCGAAGCCGAAATGGCCAACTGGGCGTGACGGACGGCCCCTCCCGGAAACGGGAGGGGCCTTTTTTTTTGGGTACGGGTTGCGTGGTGGCGGCCTTCCGTGACGCCGCGCGCTCGCGGCTCTGCGAGGCTCGGCCGGCCCGGCGTCCACGGCCCGCCCGGCTCGCCGACTCCCCTGCTTTAGCTTTCCGGTCCTGGCCCTCTCCGCCGTCATCCTGACGGAGGTCAGGACCCAGGGTTACGGGCGGTGCGCTGCTTGGCTCTGGGTCCTGACTTTCGTCAGGATGACGGTTGGGGGGTGGGGCGTGGGTCGTTGCCGAGTAGCGGGGCTTGGCTTTGCGCAGCTTCGGTTTGCGCTGGTCAATCGCTGCCTGCTCCGCGCCGCGCCCCCGCCCCGGCCTGCTCTGAGCCCCGCCACCGCCGTCATCCTGACGAAAGTCAGGATCCAGGGTTACGGGCGGTGCGCTGCTTGGCTCTGGGTCCTGACTTTCGTCAGGATGACGGGTGGAGGTGGATGTCGGTGTTCGATGCCCGGCATTGCGCTGCCCGG
>NZ_JPDP02000071.1:0-56336 GCF_000732685.2 Sphingomonas sp. STIS6.2 | reverse complement strand
CCCCCCCCCCCCCGCGCTGCCGCTCGCAGGCGCACGAACCGCGCGGCGGTGGGGCGGTATTATTCCCTGACGAATCGGGGAGGCGTCGCCTAAGGTCGGGGGATGGCATTACGGCTCGACAATCAGGGTTTCAGCGACACACTCGTCATTCTCGGTGCGGCGGGGCTGGTGATCCCGGCGTTTGCGCGGTTCAGGGTCAGTCCGGTGATCGGGTTCATCCTGGTCGGGCTGCTGGTCGGGCCGGCGGGGCTGGGTTCGCTCACCGGGGCGGTGCCGTGGCTCTATTACCTGACGATCTCCAACCCCGAGGCGATCGAGCCGTTCGCCGAGTTCGGGATCATCCTGCTGCTGTTCTCGATCGGGCTCGAGCTGTCGTTCCGACGGCTCTGGTCGATGAAGCGGCTGGTGTTCGGGACCGGGGCGGCCGAGCTGATCGGGTCGGCGATGATCATCGCGGTCGCGCTGCATTTCATCGGGCAAGGCTGGGCAGGCGCGATCGGGCTGGGCTTTGCGCTGGCGCTGTCGTCGACCGCGCTGGTGCTGCCGCTGGTCGGGACGACCGGCGCGGTCGGGCGCGGGGCGTTTGCGATGCTGCTGTTCGAGGATCTGGCGCTGGTGCCGCTGATCTTCGTGCTGGGCGCGCTCGCCCCGACCGCGACCGCGGACGGGTGGAGCAATCTGGCAGGCGTGGCGCTGCGCGGCGCGGGCACGGTGGTGGCGATGTATGTCGGCGGGCGGCTGATCCTGCCGCGGCTGTTCGGGCAGGCGGCGCGGACCAAGAGCCCCGAACTGTTCCTGGCGGCGTCGCTGCTGGTGGTGATCGTGGCGAGCGTGGCGACGACCGCGGCGGGGCTGTCGCCGATCGTCGGCGCGCTGCTCGCCGGGCTGCTGATCGCGGAGACCGAATATCACAGCGAGGTCGAGGTGATCACCGCGCCGTTCAAGGGGCTGGCGCTGGGCGTGTTCCTGATCACGGTGGGGATGAGCCTCGACCTGCGGCTGATCGCGCAGAACTGGCCGTCGCTGCTGCTCGCGGTGACCGGGGTGGTCGCGACCAAGGCGGTCGTGACGTTCCTGTTCCTGCGCGTCGCCAATTCGCGGCGCGGGGTGGCGGCGGAGACCGGGTTGCTGATGGGCAGCCCGTCCGAGACGACGCTGATCGTGCTGGCGACCGCGGCGCAGGCGCAGCTGATCCTGCCGTCGACCGCGAGCTTCTGGCAGACGGTGACCGCGATCGGGCTGACGATCACGCCGCTGCTCGCCAAGCTCGGCCGCACCGTGTCGCGTCAGCTGGAAAGCCGGTCGACCGCGGATGCGGGCGATGTCGAGATCGACGAGGAGGGTCCGGGGACGGTGGTGATCGGCTTCGGCCGGGTTGGGCGGATGGTCGCGGACATGCTCGCGGTGCACGGCCAGCGCTATGTCGCGGTCGAGGCGGATATCGATTCGGTCGAGGCCGCGCGGGCGCAGGGGCATCCGGTGCTGTTCGGCGACGTCGCGCGGCTCGAACTGGTCGACCGGTTGAAGCTCGATACCGCCAAGGCGCTGATCCTGACGATGGACGACCCGGTGTTGACGGTGCGGCTGGCGCGGCGGGTGCGATTGCTGGCGCCCAATTTGCCGATCGTCGCGCGTGCGCGCGACACCGCGCATGCCGCCGAGCTGTACCGCGCAGGCGTGACCGATGCGGTGCCGGAGACCTTGGAAAGCTCGCTGCAGCTGGCGGAGGCGGTGCTGGTCGACCTGGGCGTCGCGATGGGGCCGGTGATCGCGTCGATCCACGAGAAGCGCGACGAACTGCGGCAGGAGATCAAGGCCGCGGCGGACATGCTGGTCGAGCCGCGGGTCCGCAAGGCCAAGCGGACGCCGCGGAAGGTTTAGGAGGGCGTCAGGCGTCGGTGAGGGTGAAGTCCCTGAACCGTTCGCGCAGTGCGGTTTTCAGGAGTTTGCCCGTTGCGGTGTGGGGCAGTTCGTCGACGAAGACGATCGCGTCGGGGAGCCACCATTTGGCGACGTGCTGCGCCAGGTGATCGCGGATCGCGGTGTCGGTGACGGTGCTGCCGGGCTTGCGGACGACGATCAGCAGCGGGCGCTCGTCCCATTTGGGGTGGTGGATGCCGATCGCCGCGGCCTCCGCGACGCCGGGGCAGCCGATCGCGGCGTTTTCGAGATCGACCGAGCTGATCCATTCGCCGCCCGACTTGATGACGTCCTTCGACCGGTCGGTGATCTGCATCGTGCCGTCGGTGTGGAGCATCGCCACGTCGCCGGTGTCGAACCAGCCCTCCGCATCGACCGCGTCGCTGTCCGCGCCGAAATAGCGCTGCACCACCCAGGGCCCGCGGACCTGGAGCGAGCCGGCGATCGAGCCGTCGCGCGGCAGCACCTGCCCCTGATCGTCGATGATGCGCAGTTCGATGCCGAAGGGGACGCTGCCCTGTTTGGTGACGAGATCGAGCTTCTCGTCATGCGTCATCATGTCCCAGTGCGGCGGCGCGAAGCCCGCGGTGCCGATCGGCGAGGTCTCGGTCATGCCCCAGAGGTGCTTGACGGACGCGCCCATGGTCATGATCCGGTCGATCATCGCGCGCGGGGCCGCCGCGCCGCCGATCGTCACCAGCTTCAGATGCTCGGGCGCCTCGCCGGTGGCGTCGATATGCCCGAACAGCGCGAGCCAGACGGTCGGCACGCCCGCCGAATGCGTGACATGCTCCTGGTTCATCAGCCGGCACAGCACGCCGGGATCGTTGATCGCCGAATAGACGACCTTCGCCCCCGACAGCGCGCAGGCGAAGGGCAGCCCCCAGGCGGCGGCGTGGAACATCGGCACGACGGGCAGCACGACCGCGCTGGGGGACAGATCGAACACCCAGGGCGCGACCTCCGCCATCGCGTGGATCAGCGTCGAGCGGTGCTTGTAGAGCACGCCCTTGGGATTGCCGGTGGTGCCGCTGGTATAGCAAAGCATGCACGGATCACGCTCCGGCCCCTCGACCCAGGCATAGTCGCCATCCTGCTCGTCGAGCAGCGCGCGAAAGCCGTCGGGGCCGAGATCGTCGAAACAGACATAGTGCCGCACGCTCGACCATTGGCCGCGCAGCCGGTCGACGATGGGCTGGAAGGCCTTGTCGTAGAGCATCACCCGGTCTTCGGCGTGGTTGGCGATATAGACGAGCTGTTCGTCGAACAGCCGCGGGTTGATCGTGTGGATCACCCCGCCCATCCCGATCGTGCCATACCAGGCGATCAGGTGGTGTGCGTGGTTCATCGCCAGCGTCGCGACCCGGTCGCCGGGACGGACGCCAAGCTTCTCAAGCGCTTGGGAGAGCTTCTTCGCGTCGCGTGCGATCCCGGACCAGTCGGTGCGGGTCTCGCGGCCGTCCGCCCAGTAGCTGACGATCTCGCGACGCCCATGCTCGCGCGCGGCATGGTCGATCAGCCGGGGGACGCGAAGCTCGAAGTCCTGCATTCCACCCAGCATTCCCGCTCTCCCAAGCTGTTATCCGACGAGAGCCAGCCGCGTTTCCGAGGTCTTGAGCTCCACCTTTGTCACACCGTGCAACGACTCGATGTGCTCTGCAAGCTCGCCGTCGAGCAGGAAATCGCGGCCGAGCAGGATGCTGACCTCGCCGTCCGGGAGCATCGCGCGGACGCGCACCTCGCCGCGCGCACCGCGGTGATCGGCGAGCAAGGACGCGAGCCCGGCGAAGGCGGCCATGTCCGAAATGGTCACGACGACCTGGAAGCGCGCGATGTTGGCGAGCCCCTCGAACGGCTGGATCCGCTTAATGCTGACGCGCGGCGTGTCCTCGCCGGGCTTGCGGTCGAGCTCGACGGTGATGAGGCCGCAACCGCCCGCCTTGGCGGCGTCCTCGAGATCCTTCGAGACCTGATCGTCGAAGCAGGTCGCCATGAACTGGCCGCTGGCGTCCGAGCATTGCGCCATCATGAAGCGCTTGCCGCGGGCGGAGGTGCGGTAGCGCGCATCCTCGACCAGCACCGCCATCGTCGCGCCCGCGCGGCTGCCGTCGTCGGGGATGTTGAGCTCCGACAAGGCGGTATAGGCGCGCGCGCCGTGGCTGTTGGCGATGTGGCGGTGGCGGTCGACCGGGTGCGCGGAGAAATAGAAGCCGAACGCCTCCTTCTCCTGGTCCATCCGCTGGCTGAGCGTCCAGCGGACCGCGGGCGGCAGCTTGATCGCGTCGCCCGCGGGCTCGGCATCGCCGAACAGACCGCCCTGCCCGCTGGTCTTGGCGGCGTGGGTACGGGCGGCGATCGCGAGGATCGTCTCGGCGGTGGCGTGGATGCCGGCGCGGTTGGGCTCGAACCCGTCAAACGCGCCCGCGGCGGCGAGCGTTTCGAGCTGGCGCTTGTTGAGCAGGCGCGGGTCGACGCGCTTGGCGAGATCGTCGAGCCCGGCGAACGGGCCGTTCTGGACGCGCTCGACGATGAGCTTCTCCATCGCGCCTTCGCCGACCGACTTGAGCGCGCCGAGCGCGTAGCGGACCGCGGGTTCGCCGTCCTTCACCTCGACGTCGAACTCGGCCTTGCTCGCGTTGATGCAGGGCGGCAGCGTGGCGATGCCGAGGCGGCGCATATCGTCGGTGAAGATTGCAAGCTTGTCGGTCTGGTGCAGGTCGTAGCACATCGACGCGGCGAAGAATTCGTGCGGGTGATGCGCCTTCAGCCACGCGGTCTGGTAGGCGAGCAGCGCATAGGCGGCGGCGTGGCTCTTGTTGAAGCCATAGCCCGCGAACTTGTCGATCAAATCGAACAGCTCGTTCGCCTTGGCCTTCGGGATGGCGTTCACCTTGGCGCAGCCCTCGACGAAGATCGCGCGCTGTGCGTCCATCTCGGCCTTGATCTTCTTGCCCATCGCGCGGCGCAGCAGATCGGCGCCGCCGAGCGAGAAGCCCGCGAGGATCTGCGCGGCCTGCATGACCTGTTCCTGGTAGACGAAGATCCCGTAGGTCTCCGACAGGATCGATTCGAGCGCGGGGTGCGGATATTCGATCGTTTCGGTGCCGTTCTTACGCCTGCCGAACGACGGGATATTGTCCATCGGGCCCGGTCGGTAGAGCGAGACGAGCGCGATGATGTCGCCGAAATTGGACGGGCGGACCGCGGACAGCGTGCGGCGCATGCCCTCCGATTCGAGCTGGAACACGCCGACGGTGTCGCCCTTCTGGAGCAGCGCATAGACGCCGGCGTCATCCCATTCGAGCGCGTCGAGATCGACCTTGATCCCGCGCTTCGCGAGCAATTGCACGCCCTTCTGGAGCACCGAGAGCGTCTTGAGCCCGAGAAAGTCGAACTTCACGAGGCCCGCACCCTCGACATATTTCATGTCGAACTGCGTGACGGGCATGTCCGAGCGCGGATCGCGGTAGAGGGGGACGAGCTGGGCCAAGGGCCGGTCGCCGATCACCACGCCGGCGGCGTGCGTCGACGAGTGGCGCGGCAGCCCCTCCAGCTTCATCGCCAGATCGAGCAGCTTTCGCACGCCATTGTCGTTGGCATATTCCTTGGCGAGTTCGCCGACGCCGTTCAGCGCGCGCTCGAGCGTCCAGGGATCGGTCGGGTGGTTGGGGACGAGCTTTGCCAGCCGGTCGATCTGGCCATAGCTCATCTGCAACACGCGGCCGGTATCCTTCAGCACCGCGCGCGCCTTCAGCTTACCGAAGGTGATGATCTGCGCGACCTGATCGCGGCCGTATTTCTCCTGGACGTAGCGGATCACCTCGCCGCGGCGGGTTTCGCAGAAGTCGATGTCGAAATCGGGCATCGACACGCGTTCCGGGTTCAGGAAGCGCTCGAACAGCAGCCCCAGCTTGATCGGGTCGAGATCGGTGATCGTCAGCGCCCAGGCGACGACCGAGCCTGCGCCCGAGCCACGGCCCGGACCGACCGGAATGTCGTGATCCTTCGCCCATTTGATGAAGTCGGCGACGATCAGGAAATAGCCGGGAAAGCCCATCTGGACGATCACGTCGACCTCGAAGGCGAGGCGCGCGCGATAGACGTCGCGCCAGCCGTCCTCGGCCTCTCCGTGGAGCTCGGTGATACGCGCGAGACGCGCCTCGAGCCCGGCCTCGGCATCGTCGCGGAGCAGTTTCGCCTCGCCCTCGATATCGCCGGCGAGGCTGGGGAGGATCGGCTTGCGATAGGGCGCCATCACCGCGCAGCGCTGCGCGACGACCAGCGTGTTGGCGATCGCCTCGGGCAGGTCGGCGAACATCTCGTGCATCACCGGCGCGGGCTTCATCCACGCTTCGGGGCAGCTGCGGATGCGGTCCTCGGTCTCGACATAGGTCGAGTGCGCGATGCAGAGCATGGCGTCGTGCGCGTCGCCGAACGCGCTTTCGGTGAAGCAGCACGGGTTGGTCGCGACCAGCGGCAGGTTGCGCTCATAGGCGATGTCGATCAGCGCGTCCTCGGCGGCGATCTCGGTCGCGTCGCCGCGGCGTGAGAGCTCGATGTAGAGGCGGTCACCGAACAGGTGCTGGAGGCGGTCGAGATAGGCGCGGGCGCGGTCGGGCTGGCCCTCCGCGAACAGCCGGGCGAGACCGCCCTCGCCGCCCGCGGTCAGTGCGATCAGCCCGTCGGCATGGCGCTCGAGCGCTGCGAAATCGACATGCGCGGGCATCTCGATCGGGCGGTCGAGATGCGCCATCGAGACGAGCGCGCAGAGATTGTCATAGCCCTTCGCGTTCTGGGCGTAGAGCGCGATCCAGTCGAACGGGGTGGCGATGCCGTCGGGCATGTCGGGACGGCTGAGCCCGAGCATCACGCCGATGACCGGCTGGACGCCGTCCTTCTTGGCGGCGTCCGAATAGGCCATCGCGGCGTAGAGCCCGTTGCGGTCGGTCAGCGCGGCGGCGGGAAAGCCGAGCGCGCGCGCCTGCTTGGCGATCGCCTTGGGATCGATCGCGCCGTCGAGCATGGTGTAGCAGGAAAAGACGCGGAGCGGGACGTAACCGGAATGCATGGGTGAGAGGTAGGCGTTGCGGCGTGATTCGACCAGACGCGATGGCGGGGGGTGCGGGTTGGGACGCGATGAGTTGAGGTGGGGTGTGGGTTTGTGGTTCGAGGCTGTTCTCCCGCGAAGGCGGGAGTCCAGTCTGGGCCCCCGCCTTCGCGGGGGAACGGTCTTGTGGTGCGGGTGCTGCCTACAAATACCACCCCGGCGGAGGCCGGGGCCCAGGTGGGGGACGTTGCTGACTGAGGTCTGCGCTTCGTTACGGCGACCTTTCCAACTGGGCCCCGGCCTTCGCCGGGGTGGTGCCAGTGGGGCCGGTGGTAGTGTGCGTTAGAGCAGTTTTTCGATGTCGGTGCGGATGTCGGCGGGTTTGGTGGTGGGGGCGTAGCGGTCGACGACCTTGCCGTTGCGGTCGATCAGGAACTTGGTGAAGTTCCATTTGATCGCCTTCGAGCCGAGCACGCCGGGCGCGTCCGATTTGAGGCGGTCGAACAGCGGGTCGGCCTCGCCGCCGTTGACGTCGACTTTCGCGAAGACGGGGAAGGTCACGTCGTAGGTGAGCGTGCAGAAATTCGCGATCTCCGCGGCGTCGCCGGGTTCCTGCGCGCCGAACTGGTTGCAGGGGAAGGCGAGAACCTCGAACCCGCGATCGGCATAGTCGCGGTGGAGCGCCTCGAGCCCCTCATATTGCGGGGTGAAGCCGCATTTGGAGGCGGTGTTGACGATCAGCAGCACCTTGCCGGCATAGGCCGCGAGCGACGCGGGGGTGCCGTTGGCGGTCTTCACGGTGAAGTCGGTGATGGTCATGCGCGGTCCTCGTGTCGGGCGAGCAGATAGGTCAGGTTCTGACGGACGCCCGGCCATTCGTGCGCCAAAATGCTGTAGACGATGGTGTCGCGCAAGCGGCCGTCCGCCATCACCTGATGCCCGCGCAGCACGCCGTCGCGTTTCGCGCCGAGCCGCTCGATCGCGGCCTGTGAGCGCTTGTTGAGGCTGTCGGTGCGGATCTGGACGCATTCGCAGCCGAGCGTGTCGAAGGCGTGGGTCAGCAGCATCCGCTTGGCCTCGGTATTGACGCCGGTGCGCTGGACCGCGGTGGCGTAGAAGGTGCCGCCGATCTCGAGCCGCTTGTTCGCCGCGCTCATCCGCATGAAGCGGGTGCTGCCGCGGACGATGCCGTCCACCACCACCGCGAAGACCCGCGCGCGGCCAAAGTCCTGCTGCTCGAACGCCGCCGCGAGCCAGCGATCGGGCGCCTTCATCAGCGCGACATTGGCGTAGAACAGGTCCCACAGGTTGTCCGCCGATGCGGCGGCAACGAGCGCATCCTTGTCCGCCGCGACCAGCGGGCGGAGCGTGACGTGACGCCCGACGAGCGTCGGTGTCGCGTCCCAGCTCAAGCCAGCCGGCCCTCGTGCAGCCGGAACACGCGGTCCATCCGCGCGGCGAGGCGTTCGTTGTGGGTCGCGACCAGCGCCGCGGTGCCCTGTTCGCGGACCAGCCGGACGAATTCGGCAAAGACGATGTCCGCGGTATGCTCGTCGAGATTGCCGGTCGGCTCGTCCGCCAGCACCAGCGCGGGCTTGTTGGCGAGCGCGCGGGCGACCGCGACGCGCTGCTGCTCGCCGCCCGAGAGCTGGCTGGGGCGGTGCGTGAGGCGGTGGCCGAGCCCGAGCTGGGTCAGGAGTTCGGCCGCACGCGCATCCGCCTGCGCGCGCGTCGCGCCGTGGACGAGCTGCGGCAGGACGACATTCTCGGTCGCGTTAAAATCGGGGAGGAGGTGGTGGAACTGATAGACGAAGCCGAGGCTGTCGCGGCGTACCACGGTGCGCTCGTGCGCGTTGAGCTTCGACGCCTCGGTGCCGGCGATCTTGATCGATCCCTGGAAGCCACCTTCGAGCAGCCCGACCGCCTGGAGCAGCGTCGACTTGCCCGAGCCCGACGGGCCGAGCAGCGCGACGATCTCGCCCGGTGCGATTCCGAGGTCGATGCCGCGCAGCACGTCGATCGTCGCGCCGCCCTGCGTGAAGCTTTTGGTCAGGCCGCTGGTCTGCAGGACATAGTCGTACGCCTGCGCGCTGCGCCGCTCGATCGGAAGGCCATTATTCATAACGCAGCACCTGCACGGGGTCGGTACTCGCCGCCTTCCAGGCCGGATAGAGCGTGGCGAGGAAGCTGAAGATCAGCGCCATCAGCGCGATCACGATGATCTCGACCGGATCGGTCTTGGACGGGAGTTCGGTCAGATAGCGGATCGAGGGATCCCAGAGATTCTGCCCCGTCACGAGCTGGACGAAGTTCACCACGCCCTGCCGATAGAACAGGAAGACGAAGCCGAGCCCGAGCCCGGCGAGCGTGCCGAGCGCACCGATCGTCGTGCCGACGACGATGAAGATCCGCATCAGCCCGCCGCGCGTCGCGCCCATCGTCCGCAGGATCGCGATGTCGCGCGTCTTGGCGCGGACCAGCATGATCAGCGACGACAGGATGTTGAACACCGCGACGAGGATGATGATCGACAGCACGGTGAACATCGCGACGCGCTCGACCGCCAAGGCCTCAAACAGCTGCGCGTTCATCGTCCGCCAGTCCTGGATGACCGCGCGGCCGCCGATCTTTTCGGCGAGCGGCCGCAGGATCTCGCCGACCTTGTCCGCATCGACGGTCTTCAGCTCGACCATGCCCGCGGCGTCGCCCATCAGGAGGAGCGTCTGCGCATCCTCGATCGGCATGATGATATACGCCTTGTCGTAGTCATAGACGCCGATCTCGAAGATCGCGCCGACCTTGTAGCTGACGATGCGCGGCACGGTGCCGAACGGCGTGGTCTGACCCTGCGGGCTGAACAGCGAGATGTCCGAGCCGACCTGCGCGCCGAGCGACTCGGCGAGCCGCGAGCCGATCGCGATCCGGCCGGACCCTTGCGTGATCGACTGGAGCGACCCCATCAGCACCTTGTCCTGGATCGTCGAGTTGCGACGGATGTCGTCTACGCGCATGCCGCGGACCAGCACCGCCTCCGCGCGGCCGTTATAGGTGGCGGCGAGCGGCTGTTCGATCAGCGGTACCGCGCTGGTGACGCCGGGGGTGGCGCGCGCCTGTGCGACGATCTCGCGCCAGTCGGGCATCCGGCCGCCGAGCGGCTGGACCACGGCATGGCCGTTGAGCCCGACGATCTTGTCGAACAGCTCGGCGCGGAAGCCGTTCATCACGCTCATCACGATGACGAGCGCGGCGACGCCGAGCATGACGGCGACCAGGCTGATCGAGGCGACGAGGAAGATGAACGCCTCGCCCTTGCCCGGCAGCAGATAGCGCCGGGCGATCATCCGTTCATAGCGTGACAGGATCATGGGTGCGGGGGTTCGATCGTTAGAAGAGATGTCCACCGGCTCTAGGACGCGGCCCCGCGCGAGGCAACCGTGGCCGCGTCTGGATTGGTCTGTTGCGGATTCGACACAGCCCCCTGCCAATCGTGTGGCGCGCCCCGCAAACAGGGTGACAAACACCACGCAATTACTTAGCAAAAACCTCGCTGAGACACAGGCAACGGCCGTGGTTCGGGGAATGCTTTGACGCCGCACCGAAGGTGCAGAGCGGAAGCGACAAAATGGGGGCTGACGAGCGATCGTCACGCAGGCGCCCGGATCGGAAACGGTCCGGGCGTTTGCTTGTCCGGGCCATTTTCCTTACAACGAATACACTATTCGCCGTTCCCGGAACCCCCGAAGTGCAACAGGCACCGGACGAAGAGTGGGAGCTTCCAATTCTCACCCTTCGCCCGGATCTCTCTTTATAGCAGATAGAGTAGAGCAGCGTTTGTGAACCGTATCAGAACGAGCGCGAGATCGTGACGCCGTAGGTGCGCGGATCGCCCGGCTGGCCGACCACCAGCCCCGTGCTGCCCGATTGCAGCGCGAGCAATTCGTAATAATCCTTGGCGAAGACGTTACGGACCCAGCCGAAGACGTTCAGCCGGTCCTCGCCGCGGAAGCCCAGCCGGACATTGCCAAGCGCATAGCCCTTGATGTCGGTATAGGCCGAGGCGGACGGGTTGGACGAGAAGGTCGAGCGGTAGCTGCCGTCATAGCCCAGATACACCTGGCCATCGAGACCGCCGATCCGTGCGGGCAGGTCGTACTCCGCGCCGTAGGAAAAGGCCCATTTCGAGATGCCCGGCAGGCGCTGGCCCGATATGTCGCAGTTTGCGGGGCTGATCCCGCCCGGGGTCCCTGCCGGGCTTGGGCTCTGGCCCGCGGTGGCGGTGGTGCCGCCCGACAGCTCGGGCGGGCATGGCGCATCGACGAAGCGGACATATTTGGCGTCGGTATAGGCGCCGTTGACGTAGAGGTTGAAGCGCGACGTCGGGCGGAACGCCGAGTCGAATTCGAACCCGCGCGTCCGCACCTTGCCCGCATTGGCGAGATAGCCGCGCAGCACGCCGAGCTGGCCGTTGGTGACGGTCGCCTGGTAATCGTTGATCTCGGTCCAGAAGCCCGCGAGGTTGAGCGTCACGCGGCGGTCGAGGAACTGCGTCTTGAGGCCCAGTTCGTAATGGTTGACCGTCTCGGGCTTGACCGTCGCCGAGGCGAGGATCGGGTTGTTCGCGCCGTCGAGCGGGAGCCCCGACAGGTTGATGCCGCCCGATTTGTAGCTGCGCGCATAGGTCGCATAGGCATGGATGTCCTGGGCGACGTCATAGGCGAGCGTCGCGTCGCCCGACACGTTCCAGTCGTCGAAGGCGGGGGTGTAGACCTGGGGCGCTAGCGTGCTGCACCGGTCGCGGGTGACCGAGCTGGCCGCCTGCGCGGTCGTCGAACAGTTGAGTACCGCCCCCGCCCCTGTCGTCACGACCGAGACATAGGAACCGGTCTTCTTGTCGTAATTGACGCGGACGCCCGGGGCGAAGGACAGCTTGTCGGCGATGTGCCACGTCACCTTGCCGAACCCGGCAGCCGACGTGTTCTTGAAGCCGATCGTGTTGGTCGAAGTCAGGCCGTCCAGCACCGCGGGGTTGGATGCGTTCGCGCTGGTCGGGTTGAGCAGGTAGCGGCTCGCGGCGGCGCCCTGGACCTGGAGACCCTGCGTGTCGATCGTCTGGTGGAAGTAGAACAGCCCGGCGACGTAATCGACCGTGTTGCGGCCGTTGGACGAGAGGCGGACCTCCTGGCTGACCTGTTCCTGCTGCGACGGGTTGGCGGAGACCGAGGTGATCGGCAGGCCGATGAAGTCGCGGTCGTTCGACGGCTTCCAGTCCCAGATGCGCCATGCCGAGACCGAGGTCAGCGACACCGGTCCGAGATCCCATTCGGCGAGCAGTGCGGCGCCACCGAGCTCCTGCCGCGCGCGCAGCGGGGTGTCGAGATCGGTCACGCGGTCGAACGCGTCGCGCGACGGCGGGGTGTAGTTGAGCGCGGCGGCGAGCGCGTCATATTGCCGCGACACGGGCCGCTGCGTGGTGCCGACGCGTGCGAAGATCTGCGCGCAACAATCGGGGTTCTGGTGATTATAGTCGCCCGACAGCGTGAGATCGAGATTGCCGGTCGCGTGCCAGAAGAGCTGGCCGCGCAGGCTCTGATTGTCCTGCGCGTTGACGTCCTTGCCGGTGCGGAGATTGCGGATCGTGCCGTCGCGCCGGGTGATCGACGAGGACAGACGGATCGCGAGCCTTTCGTCGACCAGCGGGCCCGACACCGACGCCTTGGCCTGGACGAAGCGGAGATTGCCGGTGGTGAGCTCGATCCGCGCCTCGGGGGTGAAGCTGGGCTTGCGCGTGTAGATGTTGATCGCGCCCGCGGTGGTGTTCTTGCCGTAGAGCGTGCCCTGCGGCCCGCGCAGGATCTCGATCCGTTCGGTGTCGGTAAAGTCGAACGTCGCCGACGCGATGCGGCTGTAATAGACCTGGTCGACATAGATGCCGACGCCCTGTTCGATGCCGTCATTGGTGAGGCCGAACGGCGCGCCGAGCCCGCGGATGTTGGCGGCGGAGTTGCGCGGGTTGGTCGAGTAGAATTGCAGCGTCGGCTGAAGCTGCGTGATGCGGTTGACGTTGTACGCGCCGGTGTCGGCGATCGCCTGGCCGCCGATCACCGACATCGCGATCGGCACGCTCTGGATCGTCTCGGCGCGGCGGCGTGCGGTGACGACGATGTCTCCCCCGCCCTGCTGTGCCGCGCCGAGCCGGCCGGTGTCGCGCTGTGCGTCCTGCGGCGCGGGCGCGGCTTGATCGGCGGGTGCCGGCAGCGGTGATGCGGCCGCCTGTGCGGCGACCAGCATCGCGAAAATATGGGCCATGATCGTCTCCCTTGAACCTTGATGCTAAAAATCCATTGATTTGGTGGGAGTTCAATCGGGAACGGCTTTGCAGGGGCAAAGCTGCGCTATCGAGGGCCTTTAAAAAATCTTGGCGGGGCGATCTTGAAGGTTTTTGCGGGGTGACCAGATCACTGCCGCACGGCGCCTGATGGGCCGTGTGCCCGGGCCGCGCACAGGCGGGCCAGGGCTGATGTTGGATTGCTCAAGACGAGGATTTGACCATGCGACTCGACCTTACCCCCTATCGCCGCTCGACCGTCGGGTTCGACCGGCTGTTCGACATGATCGAGACGAACGCGCGCGGCGCGACGTCCGACAATTACCCGCCGTTCAACCTCGAGCGGATCGCGCAGGACCGTTACCGGATCACGCTGGCGATCGCCGGCTTCTCGCGCGACGAGATCGCGATCACCGCGCAGCAGAACCTGCTGCTGGTCGCGGGCAAGAAGGAGGAGCGCGCGCCCGAGGGCCAGCTGCTCCATGTCGGCATCGCCAACCGCTCGTTCGAGCGGCGGTTCGAGCTGGCGGACTTCGTGCTGGTGGAGGATGCGCGGCTGAACGACGGGCTGCTGGTGATCGACCTGGTCCGCGAAGTGCCCGAGGCGATGAAGCCGAAGAGCATCGCGATCAAGACCGGCGCACCGCTGGCTGCGGTCGATTCGGTTGCTGTCGATCAGGCTGCCTGATTTCTGGTCAGCGCTGTGGGGCGTCCGGATCTTTAGGGTCCGGGCGCCTTTTTTGTGTCTGGGGTTCGGAGGGTAGAAGGGTTTGTTCGCGCGGAGGCGCGGAGGCGCGGAGGTCTTCCTGGCCGCGTTGCGGCCCTCATGAATTCCTGCGCGAACCTGAGTGAGGCTGGCTGCGATAGGCCAAGAATGCACTCCGCGTCTCCGCGTCTCCGCGTGAACCACTTCTTCTGTTCGGACTGTGCGGAGGGGGTTGTTGTTCGCGCGAAGGCGCGAAGGCGCTAAGATTCTGGGTCCCTTTGCGCCTTTGCGCCTTCGCGTGATCGATATTCGCTCTGGCGGGCGCCCGTGAGGGCGCCCGGTCGGGTCAGACGAGGCGGCTCTGTTTGACGGCGGCTTCGATGAAGCTGGCGAACAGGGGGTGCGGGTCGAAGGGTTTGCTTTTGAGTTCGGGGTGGAACTGGACGCCGACGAACCAGGGATGGTCGGGACGCTCGACGATTTCGGGCAGCGTGCCGTCGGGCGACATGCCGGAGAAGACCAGACCGCCCTGTTCGAGCACGTCCTTGTACCCCGTATTCACCTCGTAGCGGTGACGATGGCGTTCCGAGATGTCGGTGCCGCCATAGATCGCCGCGACGACGCTGTTGCCGTCGAGCTTGGCGTCATAGGCGCCGAGCCGCATCGTGCCGCCGAGATCGCCCTCGGCCGCGCGCGTCTCGAGACCCTCGCGGCCCATCCATTCGGTGATCATGCCGACCACCGGCTTGTCGGTCGGGCCGAATTCGGTCGACGAGGCATCGGGGACGCCGCCGAGACCGCGTGCGCCCTCGACGCACGCCATCTGCATCCCGAAGCAGATCCCGAAATAGGGGATCTTGCGTTCGCGCGCGAACTTGACCGAGGCGATCTTGCCCTCCGCGCCGCGTTCGCCGAACGCACCGGGGACGAGGATCGCGTCGCAGGGCTCGAGCTGGCCGGCGATGTCGCTTTCGGCATTCTCGAACAGCTCGGCATCGATCCAGCGGACGTTGACCTTGACGCGGTTGGCGATGCCGCCATGGACCAGCGCCTCGTTGAGCGACTTGTAGGCGTCCTGCAGCCCGACATATTTGCCGACCACGCCGATCGTGACCTCACCCTGCGGATTGGTCAGCCGGTCCATGATCTCGGTCCAGCGCGACAAATCGGGCGCAGCGGCCGGTTCGATCCCGAACGCGCGCAGCACTTCGATATCGAGACCCTCGCCGTGATACTGGAGCGGCACCGCATAGATGCTCTTCGCGTCGAGCGCGGGGATGACCGCACTGGCGGGGACATTGCAGAACAGCGCGATCTTCGCGCGCTCCGACGGCGGCAGCGGGTGTTCGCAGCGGCAGACGAGCACGTCGGGCTGGACGCCGAGTGCGGCGAGTTCGCGGACCGAATGCTGGGTCGGCTTGGTCTTCAGCTCGCCCGCGGCGGCGATGTAGGGGACGAGCGTCACGTGGATGCTGATCGCCTTGCCGCGCCCTTCCTCGTTCTTCAGCTGGCGAATCGCCTCGATGAAGGGGAGCGATTCGATGTCGCCGACGGTGCCGCCGATCTCGCAAAGCACGAAGTCGACATCGTCGGTCTCGGCCCGCGCGAACGCCTTGATCGCGTCGGTAACGTGCGGGATGACCTGCACCGTCGCGCCGAGATAGTCGCCGCGGCGTTCGCGCGCGATGATCTGCTGATAGATGCGGCCGGAGGTGACGTTGTCCGACTGGCGCGAGGGCACGCCGGTGAAGCGTTCATAGTGACCGAGGTCGAGATCGGTCTCGGCCCCGTCGTCGGTCACATAGACCTCGCCGTGCTGATAGGGCGACATCGTGCCGGGATCGACGTTCAGATACGGATCGAACTTCCGGATCCTGACGCTGTAGCCGCGTGCCTGGAGGAGGGCGGCAAGCGATGCCGCCATGAGACCTTTACCGAGCGACGATACCACGCCCCCGGTGATGAAAATGTACCGAGCCATGGGAAGAGTCTCGTAGCGTGTGTTGGGGACGAACGACAAGCGCCCGCGGATCACGCAGGGCGCTTTTGTCGGCGAATGGAGTGTTTAGCGGGCGAGCGGGACCGCGCCATTGTCGGCGGGTGCCGGTGCGGCGGCGCCGGCATTCTCTGCACCACCGGCGAACGGTGCCGCATCGCCCTTGGGCTCCGCGGTCGGAACCGCGGTGGCGGCGGCGGCGGGCGTGCGGGCGAGCGACGTGTCGATGTCGGTGCTGCGGTGATTCGCCGCGAGGATCGCGAGCAGGATCGAGAACAGCACGAACATCGTCCCGAGTACGCCCGTTGCGCGCGTCAGGAAATCGGCGGCGCCGCGGGCCGACATCAGCCCCGAGGGACTGCCGCCCATGCCCAGACCGCCGCCTTCCGACCGCTGCATGAGGATCACGGTGACGAGGGCGGCCGCGATGATCGCGTGGATGACAAGCAGGAAGGCGAACATTGCGCGGAAAACCCCGGAACTTTTACGAAGCCGCGCACATAGGCGAGCCGGCGGCAACGATCAACCGCATCCCGGGCTCCGGATATCGCACACGACACCGAAACACACGGAAACAAGCCGTGCGGGCGGGCGTTGTGACAGCGTAATGACGTTCCTTAACGGGACGTAGACCCTGAAATTCAGATGGCGGATCAACGCTGTGGCATCAATGGCAGTCAATACTCTATCGACGTGGATGACGGCTCTGGTCGATTATGTCCGTTCGGGTGAACCGGATCTGACCAATCGCCAGATGGCGCTTTTGCTGCTCGTCTATCTCAAACCCGGCCCGCATACGGTGCGCGGTCTGGCGCGTGCACTGAACGTATCGAAGCCGGTCGTCACGCGCGCCTTGAACAGATTGGGTGCCCTCGGCTATCTGCGCCGGCAACGCGACGATAGCGACAAGCGCAACATCTTCGTCGCGCGGACGAGTGAAGGGGCAGATTTTCTTGAAGAATTCGGGCAGTTCATCGGCGATAACGACGCCGCGCCCCGCGCCGCGACAGCCTGACGGCGTCATTCAGCCGCGTGATTCTGCCGACTCGCGTCGCCAGAGTTTCGCGCTGACCGGGCGTTCGGTCGATCTCGACCTGCGCACGCACGCGGTCCGCCGCGACATTGCCGACATCCGCCTCGCCGAGCATGTCTTCGCGCCGCACTACGCAGTGCCGATGGTCCGGCTGGTCGCGCGCACCGCGACGCTGCGCGCGGGCCGTGACGCGGCGAGCGAGCCGGTCACCGCGCTGGCGGTCGGCGACACGATCGAAGTGCTCGAGATTGCGGGATCGTCCGCCTGGGGCGTCGCGCAGCCGCACGGCCTTGTCGGCTATGTCGAGATCGACGCGCTCGACCTGCCGGACGGCAAGGCGGTGGCGGCATGACCGCGACGGTGTTCATCGACGGTGCGGCAGGCACCACCGGGCTCGAGATCCGCGACCGGCTCGCCGGGCGGTCCGACATCCAGATCGCCTTGCTCGACGAGGCGAACCGCAAGGATCCCGCGGCGCGGCGCGCGGCGCTCAACGATGCCGATTTCGTCATCCTCTGCCTGCCTGACGATGCCGCACGCGAAGCGGTCGCGCTGATCGACAATGACCGCACGCGGGTGATCGACGCGTCGAGCGCACACCGCGTCGCGCCGGGCTGGACCTATGGGTTCGCCGAGCTGCCGGGCCAGGCCGCGCGGATCGCCGCGGCGACGCGCGTGTCCAACCCCGGCTGTTACCCGACCGGCTTCCTCGCGCTCGTCGCGCCGCTGGTCGCCGCCGGGCTGCTGCCGGCGGGCCATCCGCTGAGCGTCAACGCGACATCGGGCTATTCGGGCGGCGGCAAGGCGATGATCGCGGAGTTCGAGGGGGCCGGCGCCACCCCGACCGCGTTCCGCGCCTATGCGCTGGGCCTTGCGCACAAGCATATCGCCGAGATGACGCAGCATGCCGCGCTGACGCATGCGCCGATCTTCGCGCCCGCAGTCGCCAACACCTATCGGGGGATGGTCGTCGAGGTGCCGTTGCACCTTCATGCCCTGCCCGGCCGGCCGACGCTGGCCGCGGTCGAGGACGTGCTGCGGCAAGCCTATGACGGCGCGGCGCTCGTGACCGTGGCGGCGGGCGATGCGGCGGCGATCGCCATCGAGGAAAATGCCGGAACCGACCGGTTGACGTTGCGCGTCTGCGGCAACGATGCGACCGGTCACGCGCGGCTGGTCGCGACACTCGACAATCTGGGCAAGGGCGCCGGCGGCGCCGCGGTCCAGAACCTCAACATCATGGCCGGGGTCGACCCGGTCGCCGGTCTGGTTTCGTAAGACCGACTGACCCAGGAGCTCTCATGCACCGTAATCCCGTAGCCAAGCTGCTCCTGTTCGGCGCCACCGGCGATCTCGCGCAGCGGATGCTGTTGCCCTCGCTCTATGGCCTGCACGCCGACGGGCTGCTGCCCGAGGGGCTGACGATCACCGGCGCGGCGCGTCACGATCACGACGACGCGGCGTATCGCACCTTCGCGAGAGCCGCGCTCGACGAGTATCTGAAGGACGATCGCAAGGATGCGGGGACGATCGACGCGTTCCTCGAGCGCGTGCATTACCAGCCGACCGACCTGTCCGATCCGGCGAGCTTCCAGCCGCTGGCGGACAAGATCGGCGACATTTCGGGCGGGCTCGCCATCTATCTGTCGACCGCGCCGTCGCTGTTCGAATCGGCGATCGAGGGGCTGCACAAGGTCGGGCTGGCGGGCGAGACGGTCCGCGTCGGGCTCGAGAAGCCGCTGGGCTATGACCTGCCGACGAGCCGCGAGATCAACGACGCGGTCGCCAAGGCGTTTCCTGAGAACCGGACCTACCGGATCGATCATTATCTGGGCAAGGAAACCGTCCAGAATATCCTGGCGCTGCGCTTCGGCAACTCGTTCTTCGAGCCGGTGTGGAATGCGCAGGGGATCGACAACGTCCAGATCACGATCTCCGAGACGGTCGGGCTGGAAGAACGCGCGGGCTATTACGAGAGCGCGGGCGCGCTGCGCGACATGGTGCAGAACCATATCCTGCAGCTGCTCGCGCTGATCGCGATGGAGCCGCCGGCGCGGTTCGAGGGCACTGACGTGCGCGACGAGAAGTCGAAGGTGTTCCGATCGCTCCGGCTGATCAAGCCCGAAGAGGCGCCGCACGTCACCGTGACCGGGCAATATGCCGAGGGCGCGGTCAACGGGAAGTTCGTGAAGAGCTATTCGGAGGAGCTCGGCCAGACGTCGACCACCGAGACGTTCGTCGCGATCAAGGCGCATGTCGACAACTGGCGCTGGCAGGGCGTGCCCTTCTACCTGCGCACCGGCAAGCGCATGGCGGCACGCGGCAGCGAGATCGCGATCCAGTTCAAGGCGGTGCCGCATTCGATGTTCGCAGGCCGCGGCGGGCTGCTCCAGCCCAACATGCTGATCATCCGCCTGCAGCCCGAAGAGCATGTCCAGCTGCTGGTGATGGCGAAGGAACCGGGGCTCGACCGCGAGGGCGTGCGGCTGCGCGAGGTGCCGCTCAACCTCAGCCTCGACGCCGAGTTTGCGGGTACGCGCCGGCGCATCGCCTATGAGCGGCTGCTGCTCGACCTGATCGAGGGCGACCAGACGCTGTTCGTGCGGCGCGACGAGGTCGAGGCGCAGTGGACCTGGATCGATGCGATCCGCGAGGGCTGGAAAGCGAACGGAATGAAGCCCAAAAGCTATCCGTCGGGCAGCTGGGGCCCGTCCGCCGCGATCGCGCTGACCGAGCGCGACGGCGTGACCTGGCAGGACGACTGAGCATGTTTTCCTCCGTTCGTCCCGAGTAGCCGTCGAGCTTGTCGAGATGGCGTATCGAGGGATCGGCCCGGTTGTGGCATTGTACCTCGATACGGGCTCTCGGCTTCGCTCGATCCCTACTCGGTACGAACGGGACTGGTTGGTACGAACGGGCCGCTGAGTAGGAACGGGACTGCTGGGTGCGAACGGGACTGGCGGACACGACCTGAACTGTTGGGCACGAACACTAATTTCTAAGTGAGTTTGAGCATATGACCGAGATCGAATGGTGGGATTACGAGGACACCGAGGAGCTCGCAGCCGCGGTTGCCGGCGACATCCAGTTCGTCATCGAGAGCGCGCTCGACGCGCGCGGCTCGGCGGTGATCGCGCTGGCGGGCGGCAAGACGCCGATGGCGGCGTATGAGAAGCTCGCCCAGGCCAAGCTCGACTGGAAGAAGGTCACGATCATCCCCGGTGACGAGCGGATCGTGAAGCTGGGCGATCCGATGTCGAACGTCACCGCGCTCGCCAAGATCTTCCTGCCCAAGGGTGCGCGGGTGAAGCCGATCGTCCCCGATGCGATCTCCGACTACAAGGCCGCTGGCCGCTCGGCGGATGCGCTGATGCAGGACCTGCACTGGCCGCTCGACTTCTGCCTGCTCGGCATGGGCACCGACGGCCATACCGCGTCGATCTTCCCCGGCCCCGATTTCGACGAGGCGCTGAGCGGTCCCAAGGAACGCCGCGCGGTGGGCGTGATGCCCGAGCCGCTGCCGCCCGAGGCGCCGGTCGCGCGCGTCACCCTGTCCGCGGCGGCGATCGCGTCGTCCAAGGCGCTGATGATCATGATCACCGGCGAGGAGAAGAAGACGCTGCTCGAACAGGCGATCGAGCAGGGTCCGTCGTCCAAATATCCGATCGGGCGCGTGCTGGCCGAGGTCGAGCTGCCCGTCGACATCCACTGGGCCGCCTGAGATGCTGAACGCCGTCGTCTCCGCGGTCACCGACCGGATCATCGAACGGTCGCGCGACAGCCGCGCCGCCTATCTCGCGCTGATCGACCGCGAGGGCGAGGCGCAGGTGCGCCGGCCGTCGCTGGGCTGTGCGAACCTCGCGCACGCCTATGCGGGGACCGAGGAGGACCGCGATGCGATGAAGGCCGATGCCGGCATGAACATCGGCATCGTGACGGCGTATAACGACATGCTGTCGGCGCATGCGGTCTATTACCGCTATCCCGAACTGATGAAGGTCTGGGCGCGCGAGGCCGGTGCCACCGCGCAGGTCGCGGGCGGCGTGCCTGCGATGTGCGACGGCGTGACGCAGGGCTATCCGGGGATGGAGCTGTCGCTGTTCAGCCGCGACACGATCGCGCTGAGCACGGCGATCGCGCTGAGCCACGGCACGTTCGAGGGCGCGGCACTGCTCGGCATCTGCGACAAGATCGTACCGGGACTGCTGATGGGCGCGCTGCGCTTCGGGCATCTGCCGATGGTGCTGATCCCGGGCGGGCCGATGCCGACCGGGCTGCCCAACAAGGCCAAGGCCGCGGTGCGCGAGAAGTTCGCCGAGGGCCTGGTCGGGCGCGAGGAACTGCTCGAGGCCGAGATCGGCGCCTATCATTCGAAGGGTACCTGCACCTTCTACGGCACCGCCAACACCAACCAGATGATGATGGAGGTCATGGGCCTCCACATGCCGGGCGCGGCGTTCGTCAATCCGGGCACCAAGCTGCGCCAGGAACTGACGCGCGCGGCAGTCCATAGGCTCGCGAAAATCGGGGCGCGCGGCGACGATTACCGGCCGCTCGGCCGCTGCGTCGATGAGCGCGCGATCGTCAATGCGGCGGTCGGCCTGCTCGCGACGGGCGGGTCGACCAACCATCTGCTCCACGTCCCCGCGATCGCGCGTGCGGCGGGGATCGTGATCGACTGGGAGGATTTCGATCGCCTGTCGGCCGCGGTGCCGTTGATCGCGCGCGTTATCCCAACGGTTCGGCGGACGTGAACGCGTTCGAGGCGGCGGGCGGCATGCCCTATGTGATCCGCGAACTGCTGGGCGAAGGGCTGCTCCACGGCGACATCATGACGATCGGCGGGCAGGACCTGTCGGCCTATGCCAAGACCGCGGTCGTCGCGGACGGCGCGCTCGAGTGGCGCGACACGCCCGACAGCGGTGACGAGACGATCCTGCGCCCCGCGACTGCGCCGTTCTCGGCGGATGGCGGCATGCGGATCCTCGCGGGCAATATTGGCCGCGCGTGCATCAAGGTGTCCGCGGTCGAGCGCGAGCGCTGGATCGTCGAGGCACCCGCGATGGTGTTCGACGACCAGCTCGACGTGATCGAGGCGTTCAAGCTCGGCGAGCTGGAAAAGGACGTCGTCGTCGTCGTCCGCTTCCAGGGGCCGCGCGCGAACGGCATGCCCGAGCTGCACAAGCTGACCCCGCCGCTGGGCGTGCTGCAGAATCGCGGGTTCAAGGTGGCGCTGGTCACCGATGGCCGCATGTCGGGTGCGAGCGGCAAGGTGCCGTGCGCGATCCATTGCTCGCCGGAGGCCCTGCTCGACGGCGCGATCGGGCTGATCCGCGACGGCGACATGATCCGCGTCGATGCGGTCAACGGCACGCTCGAGGCGCTGGTCGATGCGGACGTGTGGGCGACGCGTGAGATGGTGACGCTGCCCCCCGCGGTCAGCGGCATGGGTCGCGAGCTGTTCGGCATGTTCCGCGGGCTGGCCGACGAGGCCGAAAAGGGCGCGTCGGCGATGCTGGCGGGCGCGGGGCTTTAGAGCCCGCGCGAACCGTTCGTTCCGGGCGATGTCCTTCGACTTCGCTCAGGACGAACGGCGATAAGAGATCAAGGATCGGGAGAGACCAATGGAAATCGTAGCGGCAGATATCGGCGGGACGCATGCGCGCTTTGCGATTGCCGAGGTCGAGAATGGCCGCGTCGTCAAGCTGGGCGAGCCGGTGACGATGAAGACCGCCGACCATGCGTCGCTGCAGACCGCCTATCAGGCGTTCGAGGCGGGGCTGGGACGGCCCCTGCCCCGCGCGCTGGGCATCGCGGTCGCGTCGCCGGTCGCCAACGACGTGATCCGGCTGACCAACAATCCGTGGATCATCCGCAAGTCGCTGATCACCGAGCGGCTGAACGCGGACCAGTGGGTCGTCGTCAATGATTTCGGTGCGGTCGGCCATGCCGTCGCGCAGGTTCCCGACAGCGACTTCATCCATCTGTGCGGCCCCGACACGCCGCTGCCGTCCGAGGGGATCACGACGATCTGCGGGCCGGGCACCGGCCTGGGCGTCGCGCAGCTGCTGCGGCACCGCGACCGGTACCAGGTGCTCGAGACCGAGGGCGGTCACATGGACTTCGCCCCGCTCGACGGGATCGAGGATGCGCTGCTCAAGCGACTGCGCAAGACCTTCACGCGCGTGTCGGCCGAGCGCGTCGTCGCCGGGCCGGGGATCGTCGCGATCTACGAGACGCTGGCCGAGATGGAGGGGCGTTCGGTACCCAGCCGCGACGACCGGACGATCTGGACCGAGGCGATCGACGGCACCGATTCGATCGCGCTCGCAGCGCTCGACCGCTTCTGCCTCGCGCTCGGCGCGGTCGCGGGCGATCTCGCGCTCGCGCAGGGCGCCAAGGCGGTGGTGATCGCGGGCGGGCTCGGCTTCCGGATCAAGGACCGTCTGGTCCGCTCGGGCTTCGACCAGCGCTTCGTCGCCAAGGGCCGGTTCCAGACGATGATGGCGGCGATGCCCGTCAAGCTGATCACCCATCCCCAGCCCGGCCTGTTCGGCGCCGCGGCTGCCTTCGCACAGGAACACACGCAATGACCGCAACCATCGCAGACATCATGCAGACCAGCGCCGTCATCCCGGTGCTGGTGATCGAGGACGCGGCGCTCGCGCGTCCGCTCGCCGAGGCGCTGGTCGCAGGGGGCCTGCGCGTGCTCGAGGTGACGCTGCGCACCGGCGCCGCGCTCGAGGCGATCGCCGAGATGAAGAAGGTCGAGGGCGCGATCGTCGGCGCGGGCACCGTCGTCAACACGCGCCAGTTCGCCGAAGTGATGGACGCGGGTGCCGAGTTCATCGTCTCGCCCGGCCTGACCGAGCGGCTCGCGACGCCGATCATCGAGAGCGGCGTGCCGTTCCTGCCCGGCATCGCCAATGCGGCGGACATCATGACCGGGCTCGACCTCGGCCTCACGCATTTCAAGTTCTTCCCGGCAGAGGCGAGCGGTGGGCTGAAGGCGCTGAAGGCGCTGGCGGCGCCGTTCTACCAGGCGCGGTTCTGCCCGACCGGCGGGATCACCGAGGCCAGCGCGCCCGAGTGGCTGGCGTTCAAGCCGGTGCTGTGCGTCGGCGGGAGCTGGGTGACCGGCGGGACGATGGCCGAGATCGAGATGAAGGCGCGCGCGGCCAACGCGCTGCGGGGGTAAGCGTGCGGATCGTCACCCCGGCAGGAGCCGGGGTGACGATCGCGCTACATCTCGCCGCGGGCCTTGCGGATCGCGTACCATTTGCGGACGTTGGCGTTGTGCTGGTCGAGCGTGTCGGCGAAGACATGGCCGCCGGTGCCGTCCGCGACGAAATACAGTGCCTGGGTCTGCGCCGGGTCGAGCACCGCGTCGATCGAGGCGCGGCCGGGATTGGCGATCGGGCCGAGCGGCAGGCCGGGGCTGGCATAGGTGTTGTAGCCGTTCTTCGCCTGCAGTTCGGAACGCAGGATGCGGCGGCCGAGCGGGCGGCCCTTGGTGATCGGATAGATCACGGTCGGATCCGCCTGGAGCGGCATGCCGACGCGCAGACGGTTGCCATAGACCGCGGCGACCATGCGACGCTCGGACGGCTTGCCGGTTTCCTTCTCGACGATCGAGGCGAGGATGATCGCCTGTTCGGGGGTCGCCACCGCGATGCCCGGCTTGCGCGCCGCCCAGGCCTTGGCGAGATAGGCGGTCATCGCCGACTGCATCTGCGCGACGACCGTGGCGCGCGTGTCGCCGCGCTCGAACGCATAGCTGTCGGGCAGGATCGAGCCTTCGGCGGGGACGGGCACGGTGCCGGTCAGCCCGTCGGCCTTCATCAGCGCATCGTGGACGAGGACCGAGGGATAGCCCTCGGGGACCGCGACGAGCCGCTGGACGACCTTGCCGCCCTGCATCAGCTTGAGGATGTCGGACGGGCTGGCCTGTGCGGGGATGCGGTATTCGCCCGCCTTGATCGGATCGCCCGAGCCGAAGATGCGGGCGTAGAGGCGGAAGCGGCTGGCGGAGCGGATCGCGCCGGCCTTTTCGAGCTCGGTCGCGGCGGCGGCGAGGCTCGACCCCTGCGGCACCTGGACGGTGAGCGTGCGCGCGGCCGGGCCGGCGCCGCCCCAGCCCTGGACGACGAGGAACAGCGCGACGATCGCCACGAGGGCGAGGATCACTCCGAAACAGCCGACCTTGCGCATTAAAGTTCCCCGGCGGAGGCCGGGGCCCAGTTGGGCGAACGGCTCGCTTCTATCGATAGACCATTCCAACTGGACCCCGGCCTTCGCCGGGGCGCAGCGGTTACTTTACCAGCGTCATCACAAGCGAGGCGTTGGTGCCGCCGAAGCCGAACGAGTTATTCAGCACCGCGCGGACTTCGCGCTTCTTGGCGACGTGCGGCACGAGGTCGACGCCGATGCAGCTGTCGCTCGGATTGTCGAGGTTGAGCGTCGGCGGCACGATCTGGTCGCGCAGTGCGAGGATGCAGAAGATGCTCTCGACCGCGCCGGCGCCGCCGAGCAGATGGCCGATCGCCGACTTGGTCGACGACATCGACAGGCCCGAGATCGCATCGCCGAACAGCCGGCGGACCGCGCCGAGTTCAAGCTCGTCGCCCATCGGCGTCGAGGTGCCGTGCGCGTTGATGTAATCGATGTCCTCGAGCTTGAGGCCCGACTTCCTGATCGCCATCTGCATCGAACGGAACGCGCCGTCGCCTTCGGGATGCGGTGCGGTGACGTGATAGGCGTCGCCCGACAGGCCATAGCCGATCACCTCGGCATAGATCTTCGCGCCGCGCGCCTTGGCGTGTTCATATTCCTCGAGCACGAGCACGCCCGCGCCCTCGCCCATCACGAAGCCGTCGCGGTCCTTGTCATAGGGACGCGAGGCCTTTTCGGGCGAATCGTTGAAGTTGGTCGACAGCGCGCGCGCCTGCGCGAAGCCGGCGATGCCGAGCGGGCAGACGGTGCCCTCCGCGCCGCCCGCGAGCATCACGTCGGCATCGTCCATCGCGATCATCCGCGCGGCGTCGCCGATCGCATGCGCGCCGGTCGAGCAGGCGGTGACGACCGCGTGGTTGGGCCCGCGCAGGCCGTATTTGATCGAGACCTGACCCGAGATCAGGTTGATCAGGCGGCCATGGACGAAGTGCGGCGAGACGCGGCGTGGCCCCTTGGTGTGGAGGACGATCGATTCGCTCTCGATGCCCGGCAGGCCGCCGATGCCCGAGCCGATCGACACGCCCGCACGCCAGCTTTCCTCGACCGTCATCTCGGTCAGGCCGGCGTCTTCGAGCGCCTGGCCCGCGGCGTCGATGCCGTAGATGATGAAGGGATCGACCTGGCGCTGGACCTTGTGGTCGACGCGCTTGGCGGGATCGAAGCCATATTCATGGTTTGCGGGCTTCACCTCGCAGGCGATGCGACAGACCTGGTCCGACGCATCGAACCGGGTGATCGGGCCCGCCCCCGACTTGCCGGCGAGAATGTTCGCCCAAGCCGTTTCAACATCGGCCCCCAGGGGGGTGACCAGGCCTAGCCCGGTTACGACGACACGCCGCATGACCTCAAACTCCACATGCTTCCAAAACGAAACGGCTCCCCGCCCTCTTAGCCCAAGGACGGGGAGCCGCTCAGATCATAGCCACCAGGGCAAGCCCGACGGATCGGACCTCAAGCCCTGATCAGGCCTTGTGCTCGTCGATATAGGTGATCGCGTCCTTGACGGTCGCGATCTTCTCGGCCGCGTCGTCAGGGATCTCGACGCCGAATTCTTCTTCGAACGCCATGACCAGCTCGACGATGTCGAGGCTGTCGGCACCCAGATCGTCGATGAAGCTCGCATCTTCGGTCACCTTGTCGGCTTCGACGCCGAGATGCTCGACGACGATCTTCTTCACGCGGTCTGCGGTCTCGCTCATGTTCGTTCCCTCTATCTTTGGGGGTTTTTACCAGTTCCTGAACGCCCGTAGAACGGGGTCCGTTTCGTGGCAAGGGTCAGTTCATCGCCTTGCCGGGTCGCTTTGCGCGATTGCGGGCGAAAACCGGGCGTTAGCCCAGCTCATGCCGCGGATCTGTGACGTCAGATCATCGCCATCCCGCCATTCACGTGGAGCGTCTGCCCGGTGACATAGCCCGCCTCGCGGGTGGCGAGATAGACGATCGCGGCGCCGATGTCCGCGCCCTCGCCCAGCCGGCCGGCCGGAATCTTCGTCGTCAGCGCGGTCTTCTGCGCGTCGGGGAGCGCGTCGGTCATCGGCGAGGTGATGAAGCCGGGGGCGACGCAGTTGACGGTGATGCCGCGGCTGGCGAGCTCCTGCGCCATCGATTTCGACATGCCGATCAGCCCCGCCTTCGACGCGGCGTAATTGGCCTGGCCGGGATTGCCGGTGACGCCGACGATCGAGGTGACCGAGATCATCCGGCCGAAGCGCGCCTTCATCATCGGCTTGGCGGCGGCGCGCATCAGGCGGAACGCGGCCTCGAGATTGACGCGGATGACGCTGTCCCACTCGTCGTCCTTCATCCGCATCGCGAGATTGTCGCGGGTGACGCCGGCATTGTTGACGAGGATGTCGATCTTGCCGAGCTTCTCCACCGCCTGGGGGACAAGCGCGTCGACCGCGGCGGGGTCGGACAGGTCGCAGGGGAGCGCGACGTGATCGCCGCCGAGGGAGGCGAGGAAGGCGTCGAGCTTGGCGGCGTTTGAGCCGGATATGGCGAGGCGCGCGCCCTGTGCGGCGAGGGCCCGGGCGATCTCGGACCCGATCCCGCCCGATGCGCCGGTGACAAGGGCGGTCATGCCTGTGAGGTCGAACATTCTAGTCTCCAATAGATTGGTTCACGCGGAGACGCGGAGACGCGGAGGGGCGATGGTCATTGACGATCCGTCGCACCCCTTCCTTGAGCGTCGCGCCACCGAAGTTGATAAGCAGCCCGACGGGCTGTTTGGTGAGGCGTAGATAGGTGAGCAATTGCTTGCCGTGGACGGCGTTCAGTTGCTCTACCGATTTGATTTCTACGAGAAGGCGCTCGTCGACCAGGAGGTCGATCCGAAAGGCCGCTTCGAAGCGGGTCCCGTCGAATTCGATGTCTACCGGTCGCTGCCGCGCCACGTGGTAACCCAGACTGGCGAGCTTACCCGCCAGCACCAGTTCGTAGACGCTTTCGAGAAGTCCCGGACCCAGAGCACGGTGAATCCGAACGGAGAGATCGAGCACATCGCCGCTGATCTGGTCGATCTCTCTCAAATCTTCTCTCCGCGGCTCCGCGTCTCCGCGTGATCACATCTTCTTCACGAAATCCTCGATGTCGTCCATCGTGATGACGCTGGTGGTTTCGGCGTCGGGGGCGGTGCGTTTTACCATGGGGGCGAGGACCTTGCCGCCGAATTCGACGAAGCGGCCGACGCCGGCTGCGTGCATCGCGAGGACCGATTCGCGCCAGCGGACCATGCCGGTGACCTGCTGGACGAGCAGGTGGCGGATCGCGCCGGGGTTGGCGACGGAGACCGCGTCGACATTGGCGAACACCGGCACCAGCGGCGCGCGGAGGTCGGCGTCGAGGAGGGCGGCTTCCATCGCCTCGGCGGCCGGCTGCATCAGCGGGCAGTGGAACGGCGCGGAGACCGGGAGCAGGACCGCGCGCTTGGCGCCGAGATCCTTGGCGAGCGCGATCGCCTTCTCGATCGCGAGGCGGTGGCCCGAGATCACGACCTGCGACGGGTCATTGTCGTTGGCGACGGTGCAGACCAGCTCGGCCCCGCCCTCGGCGAGGATCGAATCGACCGCGGCGCCGGCGATCAGCTGCGCCTTTTCGAGGTCGGTACCGAGCAGCGCGGCCATCGCGCCCTCGCCCACCGGCACCGCTGCCTGCATCGCCCGGCCGCGCAGCTTCAGCAGCCGCGCGGTGGTCGACAGGTCGAGCGCGCCCGCGGCGCACAAAGCGGTATATTCGCCGAGGCTGTGCCCGGCGACATAGTCGGCCTTGTCGGCGAGGCGCAGACCGCCCTCCTTCTCGGCGACGCGCAGCGTGGCGATCGCGTTCGCCATGATCGCGGGCTGCGCATTCTCGGTGAGGAGGAGGTCGTCGGCCGGCCCCTCGCTCATCAGCCGGAACAGATTCTGGCCGAGCGCCTCGTCGACTTCGGCGAAGACCTCGCGCGCGGTGGCGCTGGCGTCGGCGAGCGCCTTGCCCATGCCGACAGACTGGCTCCCCTGGCCGGGGAAGATGAACGCGCGCATGACCTCTCCTCTTTGAAGCGGGCGGACTAGAAAGGTGTGGCCCGAGTTGCAACCGCGCGAACCTGAACGGACCCGGCAGGTTTGCGACAAAATGCGACCAATTCGCGACCCCTGCGACAAGCGCCTGCGACAAGCGGCCCCCAGATTATGGAGGACGCCGCAGCATCGGCGCCGTGTTTCAACGGGAGAGTATCATGAAGAAGTTCATCCTCAGCGCGCTTGCCGCCACCCTCGTCGCCAGCCCGCTGCTGGCCGCCGCACCGGCCGAGGCGCAGCAGCGCCGCGAAGTGACCACCGTGCGCCAGAACAATAATGGCCGCACCGTCGTCACCAAGCGGACCACCGTCCGCCCGAACCAGTATCGCAATTTCCGCACCGGCCAGCGGTTCGACCGCCGCTATGCGCAGAACTACCGGGTGATCACCACGTATCGCAACTATCGCCTCGCCGCGCCGCCGCGTGGCAGCCAGTGGGTCCGTTCGGGTCGTGACGCGCTGCTGGTCAACGGCCGCGGCAACGTGGTCCAGGTGCGTGGTGGTGCGTTCCGGTAATCAGACCGCCAGGGTCGTAACCAACCTTGCCTTTCCCCGCCAATCGGGTAAGGGCCATCGCAACCGGGGTGAGGGATTCGCGTCCCTTGCCCCGGTTTGCATTCTAGACGACAGCCGGAGGGGTGCACGCATGGGGCGTGTATCAGCGATCGGCCAAGACGAAGGACAAGACATGGCTCTTTACGAGCACGTGTTCCTTGCGCGCCAGGATCTGGCACAGGCGCAGGTGGACGCTCTGGCGGAAATCGCCACCAAGATCGTGAACGACAACGAAGGTCGGGTCGTAAAGACCGAGAACTGGGGCCTGCGTTCGCTGGCGTACAAGATCGCCAAGAACCGCAAGGCGCACTATGTGATGCTCGAGATCGATGCCCCGGGCAACGTGATCGCAGAGCTGGAGCGCCAGACGCAGATCAACGAAGACATCATCCGTTACATGACGGTCAAGGTCGACACGCTCGAAGAGGGCCCGACCGTGATGATGCGCAAGTCGGACCGCGACCGTGAGCGTCGTGGCGACCGCGAAGGTGGCCGTGAAGGCCGTCCTGACCGCGGCGATCGTCCGGACCGTGGTCCCCGTCGTGACCGCGAAGAGGGAGCTGAATAATCATGGCACGTCCATTCTTCCGCCGCCGCAAGAGCTGCCCGTTCTCTGCCAAAGACGCTCCCCGGATTGACTATAAGGACGTCCGGTTGCTGCAGGGCTTCGTGTCCGAGCGTGGCAAGATCGTCCCGTCGCGTATCACTTCGGTGGCCGCAAAGAAGCAGCGCGAACTGGCCCAGGCCATCAAGCGTGCGCGTCATCTGGGCCTGCTGCCCTACATCGTTAAGTAAGGAGCGCCCCCATGGACGTCATTCTGCTTGAGCGCGTCGAAAAGCTCGGTGCCATCGGCGACGTGGTGAAGGTCAAGGACGGCTATGCCCGTAACTTCCTTCTCCCGAACAAGAAGGCGCTTCGTTCGAACGAAGCCAACCGCAAGGTTTTCGAAGCGAACCGTGCGCGGATCGAGTCGGACAACGCATCGCGCCGTGCCGATGCCGAGACCGAAGCGAAGACCTTCACCGACGCGAGCGTGACCCTGATCCGTCAGGCGTCGAACACCGGTCAGCTCTACGGCTCGGTCGCGGTTCGCGATCTGGTCGATGCGCTGGTGGCCGATGGTCACAAGGTCGGCAAGTCGGCGATCGTGCTCGACAAGCCGATCAAGGCGATCGGCGTGTACACCGTCAAGGTTGCACTCCACCCCGAGGTGTCGGTGTCCGTCAAGGTCAACGTCGCCCGGTCGCCGGAAGAAGCCGAGATGCAGGCTCAGGGCGTCGACGTCATGTCGTCGATGTTCGAGCGTGACGAGGCTGGCTTCGTCGAGGATTACGATCCGAACGCAGAGCCCGGCGCGACCGCCGAAGCCCCGCGCGACCAGGAGGCAGAGGCACAGGGCTAACCCCCTCGCCTTTCCTGGCCAAATCGAAAAAGGCCCGTCCGGAGCGATCCGGGCGGGCCTTTTTCATGTCCGCGGCAGGAACGCCAGCGGCTCAGGGGCAGGTGACGCAGGCACCGACCATCGCGGCGAGGGGCACGAGCGCGAAGATGACGGGGAGGATCTGTTTCATGGCCGGCGAACTCTATGAAAAGGGACGCGGCGATAATGCCCAAGGCCTGCAAAAGGTTGCGGGCAGATGAACCGCGCGGCGCGGCGAACCGGCGGCATTCACCCCGCCCCCTGCTCCACCGCAGAAGACGCACATTCTGGCCAAAATCGATTGTCAGCGCGCGATTGTGATCGCTGAGTGCAGGTTCCAGTTTTTGGAAAGGTTAAGAAAATGCGTACGAGTCTCCAGAAATATCCGACGGTTGCCCTCCTGCTGATCGGGTCGATCGGGCTGGGCGGTTGCGCCACCAAGGGCTTTGTCCGCGAGCAGATCGCGACCGTCAACACGCGCATCGACGGCATGGACGGCCGCCTGCGGACCGTCGAGGGCACGTCGGGCGAGGCGCTGACCCAGGCCCAGGCCGCAGCCGGCCAGGCGCAGCAGAACGGCCAGCGGATCGACCAGATCAACGGTCGCGTCGACGGCATGGAGCAGAAGATGCAGCAGCAGATGCAGCAGCGCCAGCGCAAGCCGCGCGGCTGAGCCTGACCCTGCTCCATGCCAATACCCGGGACGGCTTTCGCCGCGCAGGATCGCCATCGTGAGAGGATCTTGCGCATGAGAGGGCCGTTACCGGTACGGTACCGGGCGGCGGCGCTTGCCGGCCTGGCGCTGGCGCTCGTCGCCGCGCCGGTGCCGCTGGCGGCCGCTGCCGGTGCCAAGGTCGCCGCGAAGACTGGTGGCAAGGCGGGTGGCAAGGCCGCTGGCAAGACGCGCGCGAAGCCGCGGCGCGGGGCGGCGGTGGCTGCCCCGGTCGTGCCGCTCGCGCTGCCGCTGCTGTCGCCGGCCGCGGACCAGATCGTCGCCTGGGTCGCGGCGGCGAAGGACAATGCCGGCCTGCCCTATGCGGTGATCGACAAGCAGGCGGCGTCGCTGCTGCTGTTCGATGCGAAGGGCGCATATGTCGGGCAGACGCCGGTGCTGCTCGGCGTCGGGATCGGTGACGATTCGTCGCCGGGCGTCGGCGCGAAGGATCTGGCCGAGATCGGCCCCGCCGAGCGGACCACGCCCGCGGGCCGGTTCGTCACCAGGTTCGGGCGCGCGTTCGGACGCCAGTCGGTACTGTGGGTCGACTATGCCAATTCGGTCGCGATCCATGCGGTGATCACGACCCACAAGAAGGAACGCCGGGTCGAGCGGCTGGTGTCGCCGAGCCCGGAGGACAACCGGATCAGCTTTGGCTGCATCAATGTCGGCAGCAAATTCTACACCGGCCAGCTGAGCCCGCTGTTCCGCCGCAAGGGCGGCGTGGTGTATATCCTGCCCGAGAGCCGGACGCTCGACGACGTGTTTCCGCGGGCGCGGCTGCTGCCCTATCTGAAGCCGACGCCGGTCGCGGCGACCCCTGGTGCGGAAAGCGAACCGACATGATCCTGTTCTGGCTCGCTGCGGTGGCCGCTGCCCCCACTCCTGCCCGCACCCCCGCTCGCGCTGACCGCCCCGTGGTGGTGAGCGCGCTGACGACCGAGGAGCTGATCGCGCAGTGCCGCGGCAAGGATGCGGACCCCGCGCCGAGCTTCTGCACGGGCTATATCCTCGGCGCGTTCGACACGCTGTCGATGGCGCGCGAGATCTGCCCCTCGGCGACCAAGGGTTCGACGATCGACGCGGTGGCGACGACGCGCAAATATCTGCGCACCAAGGGGAAGAAGGCCAAGGCCGCACCGATCTTCGTGGTCCGTGACGCGCTGCGCCGGTCCTTTGCGTGCAAGCGGAACGCCAAACGCTAGCCTGTCCGCCGGACCGGTAGCGGTACGGCCCTATGACAATCCGCCGAAGTGTCACCCGCGACGATTCGTCGGCGGGCGGCCTGCCAATGTGCGGCGCCACGGTGAACGCCGATGGCTCTCGATAACCGAAATAGTGCCTATTCTGAACATGCTCGCAACATTCGTATGAAGAGGTCATATTTGGGTATTGTCATATAAGTCATAATGGAGAATTCATGCCCCGGAACCGGACCAAGCGCGATCGCGCAGCCGGACAAGGGGGCCTTCATGAACTTCAGACATACCACGTCCTATATTGCACTTGCCGGATCGCTGTTGCTGACGGCGATCCCCGCTGCGGCGCAGACCGCGACGGACAGCCCGGCGACGCCGGCCCAGGCCAAGGTCGAGGCCGATGCGCAGACCGCGTTCGCCGCGGGCGATACGGCCAAGACCGTGTCCGACGATATGATCGTCGTCACCGGATCGCGGATCCAGCGGCCCAACATGACATCGGCCGCGCCGATCACCTCGGTCACCGCGCAGGACATCCGCGCGCAGGCGGCGATCACCGTCGAAGACGTGCTCAACCGCCTGCCGCAGGTGTCGCCCGACAGCCAGCAGACCTATCAGGATTCGGACGGCCGCCAGCGGATCAAGCTGCGCAGCCTGGGCTTCGAGCGGACGCTGGTGCTGGTCGACGGCAAGCGGCTGGGCACGCAGAACGGCCAGGACGTCGGCATCATCCCGCCCTCGCTGCTCGAACGCGTCGACGTGCTGACCGGCGGCGCGTCGTCGGTCTATGGATCGGACGCGGTCGCGGGCGTGGTGAACTTCATCCTGAAGAAGGATTTCGAGGGGATCCAGCTCGACGGCAATTACAGCTTCTACAATCACGAGAACAAGGACACGATCGTGTCGCCGCTGGCGCGCGCGAACGCGTTCGAGGCGCCGCGCGCGCTGACCAATGACGGCGGCCGGTCCGACGTCACGCTGACCGCGGGCACCAAGCTGTTCGACGGCGCGCTGCGCGTGTCGGGCTTCGTCAATTACCGCCAGGCCAATGACGTCCCCTATGACGCACGGTCGAGCTCGGCATGCCAGCTGGTCCAGACCGGCAAGGACGGCCCGCTGTCCTGCTCGCTGTCGACCTATTCGCCGAGCGGCTATATCTCGCCGCGCAGCGGGGCGAACAGCGGCGTCGGCTATGTCAACGATCCCGCCGGCACGCGCAGCTTCGTGCCCTACGGCGCAGGCGCGGGCAACGCGGCCAACCCCTATGACGGCTATTCCTACCAGCGCGAATTCGAACGCTATACGGCGGGCGGCTTCGTCAGCGCGAAGATCGCGCCCGAGCTCGAGCTCTATGGTTCGGGAATCTGGTTCCGCGACAGGTCAGTGAACCCCTATCCGACGCGCGTCTACAGCTACACCGCCTATGGCGACACGCCGTACCAGGTGAACTGCAACAACCCGTTCCTGTCGACGTCGCAGGCCAGCACGATCTGCGGTGCGCAGGCGGGGACGTCGGCGCTCGCGCCGCTCGACGTGCGCTATCGCTTCAACGACCTGCCCTTCTCACCCGACGTCTATCTGAACAAGGGGATCCGCGCGACCGCGGGCATCCGCGGCACCGTCGGCGAGGCGTGGACCTATGATCTGGGCGGCGTGTTCTCGCGCAACCAGCAGGACATCACCTTCGGCAATTTCGCCGATTTCGACCGGGTGAACCGCTCGCTCAACGTCGTCAGCGTCAACGGCACGCCGACCTGCGCGGCGACCGTGTCGGGGGTCGACCCGGCCTGTGTCCCGTTCAACGCGTTCAGCGCGGGGACGCTAGGCGGACCGCTCGCCGATTACCTCTTCACCGCGCGCAGCGGCACCTCGACCGGCGTCGCCAAATTGTGGGACATCGTGTCGTCGGTGACCGGCGACCTCGGCAAATACGGGGTCACCTCGCCCTTTGCGAACCAGGGCGTCGCGATCGCGCTGGGCGGCGAATATCGCAAGGACAGCTATGCCTCGTCCGCGGATGCGATCTACCGCGAGCAGAATGGCGGCGAGGATTTCAACCTGAGCCAGGACGTCTGGGAATCGAACATCGAAGTCCAGGCGCCGCTGATCGAGGAGCGCCGCTTCGCGCATCTGCTGCAGGTCACGGGCGGCTATCGTGTGTCGAAATACAGCAGCAATCCCAAGACCTTCAACACGTGGAAGCTCGAGGGCACCTATGCCCCGGTCAGCGACCTGACGTTCCGCGCGTCGTTCAACAAGGCGCAGCGCGCACCGACCGTGTTCGAGATCCGCCAGGCGACCGCGATCAACTATAGCCGGCAGGGCGGATCGCAGAACGACTTCTGCGCCCCCGTGCCGCGCCAGATCGCGGACCCCGCCAATCCCGGCCGGACGATCACCACGACCACGCCGATCGCCTCGCGCGAGGTGTGCGCGGCGACCGGGCTGTCCGACGCACTCTATGGCAGCGCGACCCTGCTGTGCCCGAACGACCAGTGCGCGGTGCGATCGGGCGGGTTCACCGCGGATCCGGAAACCGCCTATACCCAGACCTATGGCCTGGTCGTGAAGCCGAGCTTCCTGCGCGGGCTGGTCTTCTCGGTCGATCGCTACCGGATCAAGATCAACAACTCGCTCGGCTATAACGACGACAGCTATTACACCGATGGCTGCCAGCGCTCGAACGGCGACCCGTTCTTCTGCTCGGGGATCGTCCGCCAGCCCGGCACCGGCATCCTCTACGCCGCCGCCGCGAACAACCCGACCAGCGGCTTCATCCGCGCGGGCACGACCAATTATTATTTCTCGATCGCGCGCGGCTGGGACTTCCAGAGCCAGTATACACTGGGTCTGGGCGGGGCCGGCAAGATCGACTGGAACTTCAACGGGTCGCTGACCACCTTTGCCGGCGGGCAGGATTCGCCGCTCCAGCCCAAGCGCAATTGTGCGGGCTATTATGGCAATGGCTGCGGCCAGCTGCTGCCCAAATGGTCGCACGGGCTGCGGACGACCTATACGACGAGCGACGGCATCTTCAGCACCTCGTTCAACTGGCGCTATGTCGGGTCGCTGACGAGTGCGGACAATTCGGGCGATCCGGCGATCGGCGGCACGCCCGACCGCGCGCGGACGACCTTCTACAGGATCGCGCCGGTGAATTATTTCGACCTGGCGCTGACCTTCGCCGTGTCGCGCGATTTCTCGCTCCGGCTGATCGCGAACAACCTGCTCGACAAGACGCCGCCGATCCTGGCGAATTCCTACGACATCAGCCTGGCGCGCAGCAACACGATCCCCGCGCGCTACGACGCGCTGGGCCGCAACCTCGCGGTCGGGGCGACCGTGCGGTTCTGATCGAACCGGGGCGTATCGGGGGGCTCGTCGTTCGCGACGGGCCCCCTTTTTTTTGGGAAGCGCGCCGGCGACGTCCGGCCGTCGCTCCGCCCTCAAGACGCGTTAAGATCCGCGTGCGGGGCGCCGGCACTTTCGACGTCATGACGCAAACGGAACAAGACTGCGTCGAGAGTGTTCGAACCTGTTGTAAGTACAGGGAGAGTTAAATGTCAGATTATCGGGGCGGCGAGCCAATTCATCAGAAGAGCGGCGCAGGCAAGACGATCGTCATCGTCCTTGTCCTCATTGCGGCCATCGTCGGTGTCCTCTTTGCGACCGGGTTCTGGAGCGCCAACGTGAAGGAAGGTTCGCTTCCGGAGGTCTCCGTCAAGGGCGGTGACATGCCGAATGTCGATCTGGATTCCAAGGCGGTCGTCGTCGGCACGAAGAAGACCGAAGTCGAGGTCCCCAAGGTCAAGACCGAAACCGAAACGGTCGACGTGCCCACCGTGGGCGTCAAGGACAATGGCGAGAAGTAAGACTTCGCCTGACGTCACGAGCCCTCACCTGACGGTGGGGGCTTTTTTTTTGTGACGCGACGCGGATGTAAGGGCGTTATCGCCGGGCACCGGGCAGCCGGTGTCAACGGCTCAACTTGGTGGAAACTCGACTTTCAGCCTATAAAGCGAGCATGAGAATCCTCATGCCGAGAAGGTGCAAAGCCGGCAGTGCGAGCGCAGTGACGAAGCGCCATTTTGTCAATCGGCGATAGCAGAGAAAGCCCGCCGTCATAGCAGCGACGAGCATGATAGGCTGAGCGAGCAAGAACAATACCAGCGCCCACGCGCCGACAGACTGTCCACCGTCCATCGCCATCGGCGAAACTAACGCGAGCATTGCCGCTCGACCCAATAGAGTGCCAGACAGCAGCGATGCCGCGAGCGGAAGCATACGCGTCACGGTAATTGCCGGATGTTTTGCCGTCGGCATGAACGCTCCTTTGCTTCCAACCCCGCTAAGCTTCGAATGTCTGCAATTGTGCGAAGGTGTAAGTGTCAGCTTAATCCACCTGCCAAGTTAACCTGTTGCGAACAACGTTGGCAATGGCCATGGACGACGCTCGCAGTAGATAGCACTCCTGCCACGAAAGTGTTTAAGTATCTCGTCGAATCAAAATATGCAGAAGCACAAAGAAGTCGATCCTAAAACATAACCTATGTTATGCATTATGCGCTTTATCCATGTCCGCATAAGCCTTGAAGTACACCTGAAAGGCGTATTTTCCATAAATCGTAGTATCAATAGTTAATTGTCGATCCTCGGATCAAACTTAATAATAGTCCTGAGCAGCCTGCTTTATTACATGCCGATGCGTTCGGCAGGCGGTTCTGCTGGGGGGGGGTACCGTGAGCAGTGCCTGTCGAACACCATCGTTGGTCAAAGCTCTTGTATTTACGATAATCACGAACGGGAGTGTGGGGGGCTGCGGGAGACGGCGCCCACCCCCACGCCGCACGGTTTACTTGCGGCCGAACAGCTTCTCGATGTCGCCGTGCGCGAGTTTTACCCAGGTGGGGCGGCCGTGGTTGCATTGGCCCGAATGGGGGGTGATCTCCATTTCGCGGAGCAGCGCGTTCATCTCGGGGACCGAGAGGATGCGGCCGGCGCGGACCGAGCCGTGGCAGGCCATGGTGCCCGCGACCGCGTCGAGCCGTTCCTTCAGCGACAGCGCCTCGTCGAACGCGGCGAGTTCGTCGGCGAGGTCGGTGACGAGCCCTTTGGGATCGCTCTGGCCGAGCAAGGCGGGGGTCGCGCGGACCAGCATCGCGCGCGCGCCGAAGCGCTCGAGGTCGAGCCCGAACTCGGACAGTTCGGCGGCGCGCGCCTCGAGCCGGTCGCAGGCGGGTTCGTCGAGCTCGACGACCTCGGGGATCAGCAGCGCCTGGCTGGCGACCGTGCCGCCGGCGAGCGCGGCGCGCATCCGTTCGAGGACGAGGCGTTCATGCGCGGCATGCTGATCGACGAGGACGAGACCGTCCTCCGCCTCGGCGACGATATAGGTCTTGGCGACCTGGCCGCGCGCGACGCCCATCGGGAAGGATGAGGTTTGCGGCGGGGGTGTCCAGGCGGGTTCGGCTCTTGCCTGTGGGGGCGCGGCGAAGAACGTCGGGCGGGCGTCGTTTACCGTGGCGTAGCTGCGGGATTCGAGCGGTAGTCTTTGGGGCGTGCCCTCACCTTCCCACCCGCTTTGCGGGCGGGCCCCTTCCTCTCCCCCGGGGGGAGAGGAGGTTTCTGGCTGCCACATCGACAGGGCGGACTCAGATGCGCGCTGGCTGCGGTGGCCGGCGGCGTCGAGGGCGCGGCGGAGGCCCGAGACGATCAGGCCTCTTACCATCGCGGGGTCGCGGAAGCGGACCTCGGTCTTGGCGGGGTGGACGTTGACGTCGACCTGGTCGGTGGGGACGTCGAGGAACAGCGCGACGACCGCGTGCCGGTCGCGCGGGAGCATCTCGGCATAGGCGCCGCGGATCGCGCCCATCAGCAGCCGGTCCTTAACCGGCCGGCCGTTGACGAACAGATACTGGTGGTCGGCGATGCCGCGATTGTAGGTCGGCAGACTCGCGACCCCGCCGAGCACGAGCATGCCCGAATCGACCGGGCGTTCGAGGTCGATCGTGACCGCATTGTCGGCGAGCGCGCGATCGGTGAGCGTCGCGACCCGGCCCGGCCGGTCCTCGACCTGCGTCGCCGCCAGCGTGCGACGGCCGTCATGCTCGATCGTGAAGCCAATATCGGGACGCGCCATCGCCAGCCGGCGGACGACATCGAGACAGGCGGCATATTCGGCGCGCGGCGAGCGCAGGAACTTGCGGCGGGCGGGGACGCGCGCGAACAGATCCTCGACGACGACGCGCGTGCCGGGGGGCAGCGCGGCGGGCCCCTCGCGCTCGACGCGGCCATTGTCGACGATCCGCCACCAGCCTTCGGCCCCCCTCACCCGGCTTTCGATCGTCAGCCGTGCGACGCTGGCGATCGAGGGCAGCGCCTCGCCGCGAAAGCCGAGCGTCACGACCGATTCGATGATCTCGTCGGGCATCTTCGAGGTCGCGTGCCGTTCGAGCGCGAGCATCATGTCGGCGGGCGTCATGCCGCATCCGTCGTCGGCGACTTCGATGCGCGCGGTGCCGCCTTCGACGAGGAGAATCGCGATGCGTCCGGCGCCCGCGTCGATGGCGTTCTCGACTAACTCCTTCAACGCGCTGGCGGGTCTTTCCACCACTTCACCGGCGGCGATACGATTGACGAGATGCTCGGGGAGACGCCGTATTGACATGGGTTTGCGTCTAGACCAAGCGACGGCATCCCGCGACCCGCAAACGCCCGCTTATTAGGCACCCGGTGCTCGAAAACACCGGCGGGGCCCGCGAGATGATGTGCGAAATGCCGCCCGTCCGGCGGCCAGGATTACGGGACCCTGATTGAATGGCCTTCTACTCGCGTTTCTTCAAGTTCATGTCGCACGACATGGCGATCGACCTCGGCACCGCGAACACGGTTGTCTATGTCCGTGGCCGCGGCATCGTCCTGAACGAGCCGTCGGTGGTCGCGGTCGAGACGATCAACGGCATCAAGCGCGTCAAGGCGGTCGGTGACGACGCGAAGCTGATGATGGGCAAGACCCCGGGCAATATCGAGGCGATCCGCCCGCTGCGCGACGGCGTGATCGCGGACATCGACGTCGCCGAGCAGATGATCAAATATTTCATCCAGAAGGTGCACGGCCCGCGCCGCTTCGCGCGCTGGCCCGAAATCGTGATCTGCGTGCCGTCGGGATCGACCAAGGTCGAGCGCCGCGCGATCCGCGACGCCGCGTCGAACGCGGGCGCGAGCACGGTGTGGCTGATCGAGGAGCCGATGGCGGCCGCGATCGGTGCCGACATGCCCGTGACCGAGCCGATCGGCAGCATGGTCGTCGACATCGGCGGCGGCACGACCGAGGTCGCGGTGCTGAGCCTGCGCGGTCTGGCCTATACGACGTCGGTCCGCGTCGGCGGCGACAAGATGGACGAGGCGATCGTCAGCTATGTCCGCCGCAACCACAATCTGCTGATCGGCGAAGCGACCGCCGAGCGGATCAAGCAGGAGGTCGGGATCGCCAAGCCGCCGGTCGACGGCATCGGCACGATCATCCACATCAAGGGCCGCGACCTGGTCAACGGCGTGCCCAAGGAAATCCAGATCAACCAGGGCCAGATCGCCGAGGCGCTGAGCGAGCCGGTCGCGACGATCGTCGAGGGCGTCCGCGTCGCGCTGGAGAACACCGCGCCCGAGCTGGCCGCGGACATCGTCGACCAGGGCATCGTCCTGACCGGCGGCGGCGCGCTGCTGCAGGGCCTGGACGAGGTGCTGCGCGACGAGACCGGGCTGCCCGTGACGGTCGCCGAGGACCCGCTGACCTGCGTCGCGCTGGGCACCGGTCGCGCGCTCGAGGACCCGCTGTTCCGCGGCGTGCTGATGAGCGGCTGAGAAGCGTGTAGGTGGGAAACGGGTCAGTGGAAATCGCATCGACCGAGTCGCGGGGATAGGGCCCCGGACCCGGCGATGCCCGAGAACGAGGGGACAGGCGCATGGCGCCAGCCCGCGACCGCCGGACGGGGTTTTCCCGACGGCGTCAATATGGGGTGTTCGTAGGCTATGTGCTCGCCATCGCCGGTGCGGTGGTGGGCGCAGCGTTGCTCGTCGTCTCGACCTTCAATCCGCCCGCCTTTGCCGGCGCGCGGATGGGCGTGGCGGGCCTCACCGCGCCGGTCTCGTCGGGTCTCGCCTGGGTCGTGGGCGGGGTCGCCGCGGTGCCCGAGGCGATCGGGACCTATTTCTTCGTCCGCCAGGAAAATGTCGCGCTGCGCCGCGAGCGTGACCAGACGCGGGCGTTGCTGATGCGCGCGCGGACGATAGCCTATGACAATCGCCGGCTGCGATCGCTGCTGAAGGTCCGCGACCGGATCGCCGAACCGGTCGTCGCCGCGCGACTGGTCAGTTCGAGCGCGTCGAGCGGGCGCCGTTTCGCCTTGCTCAACGCGGGCCGCTGGAGCGGGGTGCGGCCGGGCATGGCGGTGCGCGGCCCCGACGGGCTGGTCGGGCGCGTCGTCGAGACCGGCCCGAATGCGGCGCGCGTGATGCTGCTGACCGACGGCGACAGCATCGTGCCGATCCGCCGGACGCGCGACGGGCTGCCCGCGATCGCGGTCGGGCGCGGCGACGGCATGCTCGACGTCCGGTCGGTCAACGCGACCAACGTCAAGTTCAATGCGGGCGACCTGTTCGTCACGTCGGGCGTCGGCGGTCTGTATTCGCCCGGCATCCCGGTCGCGCGGGTGATGACCGCGGGGGCGGATTCGGTGATGGCGCGGACCTTCGCCAATCCCGACACCTTCGATTTCGCGGTGGTCGAGCCAGGCTTCATGCCGGTGCCGCCGCCGCGCCCCCTTGCGCCCTCCGACAATAGCGCCAAGTGACTGCCAAACCACCCTATCCCGTCTTCCCCCAAATGATCGACCAGCCGTGACCACCCGCAACAGCGTCGACTACAAGCCATTCGAACCGAAGGTCGCAGGCGGCCGGGCGCGGGCGATCCCGTGGCTGACCGTCATGGCGGGATCGCTGATGACGATCGTGCCGCTGATCGCGACGATCCCGATCCTGCCGCCGTTCGGCTTCGTCATGCTGCTCGCATGGCGGCTGCTCGCGCGTTACGCGCTGCGCCCCTGGGCGGCGGCACCGCTCGGGCTGTTCGACGACCTGCTCAGCGGGCAGCCGCTGGGCAGCGCGGTGCTGCTCTGGTCGCTCGCGTTCGTGGCGATCGACATGATCGAGCAGCGGCTGGTGTACCGCGATTTCTGGCAGGACTGGCTGATCGCGAGCGGCGGAATCGCGTGCTGCGTGATCGGCGGGCGATTTCTGGGCGTACGGGTCGGCACGCATGTCGACACCGTGCTATTGGCGCAGATCGTGATCACCATGATGCTCTTCCCGCTGGCGGCGCGGATCGTCGCGACGATCGAACGACGCAGGGTTCAGGAATGAGGCGGGTTTCCGAATGAGACGGCCGCCGCGTGTCGTGACCGAGATGTCGCAAGCCTATAGTTTCTCGCGCCGTGCCTGGATGCTGGGCGCGGTGCAAGGTGGCGTCGGGCTGATGCTGGCCGGGCGGATGGCATGGCTGTCGATCGCGCAGAACGAACGCTACACGATGCTGTCCGAGAGCAACCGCGTGAACATGACGCTGTTGCCGCCGCGGCGCGGCTGGATCGTCGACCGCCACGGCGTGCCGATCGCGAACAACCGCACCGATTTCCGCGTCGACATCATCCCCGACCGGCTGCGCGACAAGGAACGCGTGCTGCCGCTGCTCGGCCGCATCCTCCAGCTGCCGCCCGAGGAGATCGAACGGATCGCGATCGACCTCGACCATGCCGCCGGGTTCCAGCCGGTCCAGGTCGCGGAGAATCTCGACTGGGAGCGGTTCGCCGCGGTCAGCGTGCGCCTGCCCGAGCTGCCCGGCGTCGCGCCGACGCGCGGCTTTGCGCGCAACTATCCCGCAGGCGCCGCGGTCGCGCATCTGACCGGCTATGTCGGCGTGCCCAATGCCGAACAATACAAGAAGACGCGCGACCCGCTGCTCGTTACCCCCGGCTTCAAGCTCGGCAAGGACGGGCTCGAGAAGATGCTCGAACCCGCGCTGCGCGGCGAGGCGGGCGCGAAGCGGGTCGAGGTCACCGCGCGCGGCAAGCTGGTCGCCGAGCTCGCGACCAAACCCGACGTGCCGGGCAAGACCGCGCGGCTGACGATCGACGCGGGGCTGCAGGAATATGCCGCGCGCCGGCTGGGCACCAATTCGGGCTCGGTGGTCGTCATCGACTGTCGCACCGGCGAGATGCTCGCGATGGTGTCGATGCCCGCCTATGACCCGAACAGCTTTTCGGACGGGATCAGCCATCTCGAATGGCAGATGCTGAGCGACGACGATCACGTGCCGCTGATGAACAAGGTCACGCAGGGGCTGTATCCGCCGGGCTCGACGGTCAAGCCGATGAACGGGCTCGCGCTGCTCCATGCCGGCGTCCCGGCCGACGCGCGGGTCAATTGTTCGGGCGCGATGCGGCTGGGGACGAGCGTGTTCCATTGCCACAAGCGCGGCGGGCACGGGCCGCTCGACCTCAAGAACGCGATCATGCAGAGCTGCGACATCTATTTCTACGAGATGGCGCGGCGGGTCGGCTATGCCGCGATCGCGCCGATCGCGCGGACGCTGGGCATGGGGCAGAAGTTCGACCTGCCCTTTTCGACGCAGCGGTTCGGGACGATGCCCGACCCCGACTGGAAGCTTCACAAGTACAAGCGGCCCTGGACGGTCGCGGATTCGCTCAACGCGTCGATCGGCCAGGGCTATGTGCTCGCCAACCCGTTGCAGCTGGCGGTGATGGCGGCGCGGATCGCATCGGGCCGCGACCTGCAGCCAAGCATTCTCGCGAGCCAGGTCCACCGCGACGCGCCCGCGCTGGCGATCGATTCCGAAAATCTCGCGCGGGTGCGCGAGGCGATGTTCGGCGTGATCAACCAGGGCGGCACCGGCGGCGCGGCCAAGCTGCTGATCCCGGGCGTCGCGATCGCGGGCAAGACCGGCACCGCGCAGGTCCGCCGCATCACCATGGCGGAGCGGCGGTCGGGCGTGCTCAAGAACGGCCAGCTGCCGTTCAAGCTGCGCGACCATGCGCTGTTCATCGGCTTCGCGCCCGCGGACAACCCGCGCTACGCGCTCGCCGTGGTACTCGAGCATAACGGGCACACGGTGCGCAACCTCGACACGCCGATGATCGGGCGCGACATCATGACCTACATGCTCGACCGCGAGCGCGCGCTGAAGACGCTCGCCGAGGTCGAACCGACCTGGGGCGGCGACATCAGGACGCGGATGGCGGCGACCGCGGCGACCTATCGCGCGGCGCAGAGCGCCCCGCCCGCCGCGATCGCGACCAAGACCGACGCGACCGTGCCGAGCGACGCCCCGGCAGTCGAGAACGCCACCGACGTCGCCAACCGGACGCAGGCGGATCTGGCGACCGCGGGCGGCGGGGTCGCGGAAGACGGAACCACGGAGCGCGGCCAATGACATCGCGGATCATCCCCGAACAGCTTGCCACCCTGCCCTGGCGCACGTTGCTGCTGGTCACGGCGATCGGGACCTTCGGGCTGGTCGTGCTCTATTCGGCGGCGGGCGGCTCGCTGCGCCCCTGGACGCTGCCGCAGGGCATCCGCTTCTTCATCCTGCTGGCAGGCTCGGTCGTGCTCTCACGCATCCCCGAGCGCGTCTGGAAGGCGGCGGCGTGGCCGACCTATGGTGCGCTCGTCCTCGCGCTCGTGCTCGTCGAGCTGCTCGGCGCGGTGCGCGGGGGCAGCCAGCGCTGGCTCGACCTCGGCTTCATCCGGCTGCAGCCGTCCGAACTGATGAAGCCGGCGATCGTGCTCGCCTGTGCGCGCTTCTACGACATGCTGCCGCCCAACGAGACGCGGCGGTTCGCGGCCGTCTGGCCCGCCGCGGTGCTGATCGGCATCCCCGCGGCGATCGTGATGAAACAGCCCGATCTGGGCACCGCGCTGATGATCTGCGCGGGTGGCGCGACGGTGATGTTCCTAGCGGGCATTCCGCTGAGGCTGTTCGTCGGCGGCGCGGTCGCCGCGTCGGTCGCGATCCCGCTCGCGATCAACTTCGCGCTGCACGACTATCAGCGCAACCGCATCCTGATCTTCCTCGATCCCGAAAGCGATCCGCTGGGCACCGGCTATCATATCAGCCAGTCGAAGATCGCGATCGGATCGGGCGGGCTGTGGGGCAAGGGGTTCCTCAACGGCACGCAGAGCCATCTCGACTACCTCCCCGAAGGGCATACCGACTTCGTCTTCGCGACGATGGCGGAGGAATGGGGGCTGGTCGGCGGCTGCCTGCTGATCCTCGCCTTCCTACTGGTGATCCGCTGGGGGATCGAGGTCGGCCAGCGCGCGCAGTCGCGGTTCGCGCGGCTGGCCGCTGCGGGGCTCGCCACGACGATCTTCTTCTATGTCGCGATCAACCTGATGATGGTGATGGGCCTCGCCCCCGTGGTGGGCATCCCGCTGCCGCTGTTCAGCTATGGCGGGTCGTCGCAGATGACGGTGCTGCTGTGCCTGGGGATATTGATGTCGATCGACCGGGAAAATCGCAAGACGACACGCTGGTAAGCAGAAAAAGACAGCAATTTGGACGAAAGGGGGTTGCGGCCCCCGATGAGTCTGCTAACAGCGCGCCTCCAGCAGCGGGGCGCCACACCAGGGCGCCACTCAAAACCGCCCCGGAATGGACGCATAGCTCAGTTGGTAGAGCAGCTGACTCTTAATCAGCGGGTCCTTGGTTCGAGCCCAAGTGCGTCCACCACCTTTTCAATGACTTACGTTGCATTCGACAGGCCGCAAGCGTGTCCAAGTAGCAAATAGGTAGCGGACGGTTCTGTATCTAAGGGTACCACCCTTTTTTACTCTACAAATCGACGCTCAGCTGAATACCTTGCGGTGGCGTCGCGATATATTTTCTGGGATTGGTGGAGCAGTCTTTCTGCTTTCATAGGCCGTGACGAGCGTACACCCCCGATCATCGACGCTAACTGCTGGTGCACGACCATGCGGCATTGTATCGATAAGGCCAGACCAATGCCGGATAGCGAGTGTGAGCGATCTACGGAGCAACGTAGTTCTTGCAGAATCTTAGCTAGAGGCCGGCGGCCGACATCGGTTAAAGCGCTGACGCCAGGTTAAACTGGCGAATGGCGGGCTATCTTTCACAAAATGTCAGAGCGGAACACAGATCGCGATGGGTGGAGACGAGGGAATGAATCCCACCGCGCCTTGCGCCCGCGCAGAACGTTCGCTTTCCACCATGCGCTGCTTGTAATCGTCGAGAATCGCTTGCCGCCCCTTATGGCAAGCTGCCGAAGTTTGATAAATATGGGTGTAGCCTGGCTGATCGCCGAAGAAGCGAACGACTAGCTCATGTTGTCCAGCAGATGCCGCCAGCGCCAGCAATACCGCAATCACTTTGTTTCCTCCGTCCGCTTATGCACCACCGGCCCCCCAACGCGTCTTGCGAAACGCTCCGTGTGTTCGTCAGTCTTGGGAACGCGCGCCGTCCCCTGTAGCTTGCCGGATTAAAACTGCGGTACACCAGCCATACGAATGCCCCGCTAAGTTGGGTACTACGGTTTGACGCGTAAGATTGATAATCCCCTCACTGCCGGGTCAGAGCCTCGCTTACAGCCCCAACTAGCACATCTATTCCTCCCAAGCGTCACAGAGCTTCCAGAAAGGGGTTATGCGCCACAACGGCGCGGGGGCCTCCCAAGCAGCCCTTTTCGCGCTCTGTGAAGCTTAAATCACGCCACAAGCGATCAACGGAGTTGGGCGGCCGAGGGCCAGCAGCGGAAAACCATGGCCGCCGCCGATCAACGCGAAATGGAGCCATTTACGGGAATCCGCTTTGCCCCTTAGGGATCTACAATAATTACTTTTTCTTCTTCTTCTTTAAGCCAAGTGAATGATTATACATGAACATGATTACGCCGGGTATCATGATCAAAAGCATCCTTAAGGGGCGAAGCAGCAATTTATATATGGCGCGGATTCACGAATTATGAGGCAGGCTTGTCAGCGGCGGCGCGTCCTGCCGACAAACGATCAAATCGGTATCTCGGAGAGTGACATGGAACGTACCCTCCCCCTTCCCTCTTAAATAACGCGCCGTCGCCTTTGCTGACGCCACGTCGTGATGCTGAGCACGCTGCATCATCACGAATGGCTCCCCTACCGGTAGGCGATACCACCACGCCAATTTGGTGTGTTGTCCTGGCTCTACGCGCCACCAAAACACTCCGTCGTCTCGTTTCTCGACCCGGAATGCCCGCCCCCATGTCCGATAGCTCCGGGCGAGCCGTGAAAGCCGCTTGTATAGAGCGTCAATTGTCTCATTGGGCTTAGGACCAACTATCTCCCATTCTCCGAGTGGCGTATAGAACAAACGGTTCATTGGTTTCATAATAGGCTTTCAGAAATTCTGACAAAGCTCCCGATAGGACCAGCTTTGATAAGATTGGCAACGCGCCCCCAGGTTACGACTTAAACGTTTAAGTTATGTCACTCGGGATACCCATAGCGTGCGATCCGCCCGCTGTTGAATCTTGAAACGGCCACGACCTTTCCCTTGTAAATAAGATGCTCGAGCTTCAGCCTGATCTTGTTCGGATGCAGACGGCTCAGGGTGCCAAAGGATGGACATGCCAACTTCGAGCTGCTCCCACTCACTTAGCTTCATGATCGGCCCTGAGGGCAGACGCCGCATGCAAAGAAAGCGGCCTGCCACTCGGCGACTTACCCATTCGCCTTGCTGAGACGGGCGCTTCTCATAGGCTGGTGTCCGGTTTGCACCTGCGATAGCCTCAGTATTGTTTTTAAATTCCAACCAATGCGCATGCCACAACGAAGGGGCCGCTAAATTGGGAAAAGTATTAAATCCCGGCCAAACGTCTAATATATTCTCATTATTGGGCCATGTGGGGATAAGAAGAGCCTGATCCATCACTGAACGCCCTCCAGACCAGCAAACCGCTGTAGATCGGGCATTGTATAACGAACAGCGCCGCCCACTTTTTTGAAAGTTGGGCCGCGCTGTGCCCACCGCCAACGTTCCAGCGTACGAGGTGAGAGTTTTAGATAGTCGGCTGCTTCATTGTTCGTAAGTAAGGGGGTATTTTGCACTTGATTAGTCCTTCGATTAGCGTGAAGGAACGTAGTACCGCGCTGATTTGGTAGGGCTAGGGCGATGTCGTGAACCGCGCCGCACCACACGTTGGTAGCGCAGTGGCCTATGAATGGAGCTGCGCAGATCGGCAGATACAAAGCAGCAAGTCCCCTGCGCAGTTTTTATCAGCCTGGCACGTGAAGGGTGCCTTTTCCGATTTTCTAGGAAGCTCGAAGAAACTTTAACGCTATCTATTCGGCCTCGGTACGGTATCCGGGCATGCAATGTGCCGGCTATGTCACAGCAAGTGCGCACCATATAAGACGTTATCAAATTTCTAGGGGGCAAGGATGCAAAGTAACGGTACGATTGCAATCTGGTGCGTGCCAAAACTCAATTCAACGCCTACCGATCTAGAAGTGCATTTTAATTATTGGAGGATTGCCGGCGATCCGGGCTTTACAGCCAAGACAAAAAAGGCTGTCGAGGATTTCGTCGAGATCGGCCTACTGATCACAGACATTAGACAGATCGAGAAAATACGCGTCTATTTGCCCACAAAGATCAACCGCGGAATGGTTGAGGATTGTGCGCCCTATCTTGCTCAGTCGCAATTTGCACAGGGCATCTTTAACGAGGTTTTCAAAATCACTGCGCCTGTTGCGGGCGGGACGGGCTGCATCGAACTCAACGACAAGCCAAATAGCGTCTTCTGCCGAGTACATAGTTTCGCGAAAGGGTCCCAGGGCATCGAACCAAATGAACTGGAGATTGCCGCACAGCATGACGGCACGGTGCTCACAATCGAAAGAGATGCGATCCGGGAAGCGTGCAACCATGCCTCACCGGCAGCTCCGTCCTATTTTCGTCTACGTATCCGCTTGAAAGCCGGCCGTGACGAGAACCCGTTTGTGAAAGTAATTCGCCCCCTCGATCGTCGATTTCAGAGTGGTTTCGATGAAATCGAATATATTGACTTTCGTATGAACGAAGCACGGACGCTTCCGGCAGCAATTGAGCAGCGAATGCGTAACGACCGCGCTAGGGGCGGACCAGTCGCTTTCAAGCTTGTAGCATTCTTAACCGCGGTGCCGGTTCACTCGGAACTCAGCGTTTCGAACACCCCCTCACATAAAATGAGGCTATTGGAGCAAAGCTGGAACAGCTATGTCGCTTCGGGCATTCCTGAAGGCATGGTTGTCTATCACTGGAAGCGTGAAAGCCGCCTAGGAGTGCCGATAAGTGATTTCTCGGCGTTCGTGAAGCTGCAGACCCGGCGCAGTAGTCGCAAGATATTAGTGGCCTACCTGGTAATCGCGTTCAGCTTCGGTCTAGCTGGCAACCTCGCGGCCTCACTGATCCAGTCGCTTTGGGATATATCCGCGACTCCCGCCACTTTGACAAAAGCCCCTACCGTAGATCGCAAATCAGTCTCCGTTCCTCCTGCATCCGGCCGACCTGCCAAGGATGACACTAGGCGCGACACGGCAACTGTCGTAGGAAATCAATCGTGATTTTCGATCCCTTACCCTCTGTCGCCCGACCGGCTAGCCCCTCGCCTCTCGAATTGAGCGCTGCCGAGGCACAGGCGCTATCGTTTCTCCTGCCATTGTCTAACGATTATCCCGGCATCGCCCAGTGGTTTAGCCAGAAAGTCGTCCCGGGTGCACGCCAGGGCACGCGGCTGTTGCTACCGATCGAGCGTGACGGCGAAGTGGTCGGTTTAGGGATTGCAAAAAAGGAAACGGATGAGCGCAAGATCTGTACGGTTCGTGTTGCATCCAGCCACGTAGGTCGCGGTATTGGTGTGCGGTTATTCGACGGATTGCTCAAATGGCTCGACGATGACCGGCCTCATCTGACCGTCAGCGCCACCAAGCTCCCCCAATTTGAACGAATTTTCGACTATTACGGCTTCAACGTCACTTCGGCTAATGAAGGGCTCTACGTGCCGCGGATGACCGAATTAGGCTACAACGAACCAATGACCCTACCTATCGCCAAGCCGATAATCTCGAACGGGATAAACGTCTTACCTACAGAATTTCATCCAGCTTGAAACCGTCTCTCAAATTGGCGATGACGAGGTCGACATTCAATGCGATTGCATAGCTAGCGACCATCTGACGCTCTGCCGCAATTTCTTCGGCAAGTGCTTCAAGGGTCCGAACCGGCCGTGACCGCTCAGCACCAGCGCGGCGGGCCGCAACCTCCTCGACCGACGCTTCGAGTAAGATCAAACGATCAGGCGAAAGCATCACGATTGTTGACACCGGCACGCGCACTAGTTGCTCATCATTGTCGATGACCCCATGTGCGTCAATTAGGATCGGACGTTGCTCCCGGCCAGCTCGAAAGGCAGCAAGCGCTGGACTCAGAAGCTCCTGATTTTGAATGATCCTGTCAGCAGTTTCCGTACGTAACGCCTCTGTGCTGCTTCGCCGGGCCGCTTTTAAAAGCTCGCTTGCACTTACGAACAAAGTGCCGGGATGAGCCGCGACATATGCCTGACAGGCGCTGGTCTTACCTACGCCAGAGACCCCGAATACGAGAGTACATTGGCCGGCCATCAGAGCATTGCCAACTGTCGCGGCGGCGGGCAGCATGCTTCGGCGGCGGCGACATACATGTACGATTGCGGCGGCGTAAAATTATCGAACCAATCGCTCGGGCAGATCGGCTCATCATATATCCGTAGGGCGCCGATCTGGAGCGCGTAGCCGCGCAGCCGTCCTTCAAAATAAGCGTCGAAAAAGTCTTTCGATATTCCGGAACCGCCGGCTGTCGAGGCCCAAAGCGCCTCCGGCTCGTCCTCAAGGATGTCGGCGATATCGAACTCACCAATCAGGCGACTCACCGGACGAGTACAATAGATGAGAACTGTCTGGACATCACGGCGAGCGAAAATACGACGCCGAAACTCGAATGTCTTAGTGCCACGCCGAATATTCTCTACATGCTCCGGCTTAATCGACAATAAGACGCGCATTAACTTCTCCCATTCCGAGTATTTGGTCGACCTGACCTTTATTAAGCTCGCGGAAATCCCAGCGAGGCTGTTCCGATATCACGCCACTGTCCAGAAGCTGTCCGCGGGTGGTTCGCTTCTGAAACGCAGCATTGTAAGTCATCTTAGCGACATATAGCCGCTTCGAAGCACTCCACTGGTTGCGCAACTCCTCTTCGGTAAAGACGCTGCGCGGCATCGTGTACGCTAGAAATGCGTCGACATTACTAAAATCTTTCTTCGCCTTAACCTCCTCAACAACGCATATCGAGCTTACCACCGAACGAAAATACGCCGGCCCCTTTTTGTCGCTGGTCCGGTAGAAAATGACGATATCCCCTGGTGTCATCCGACCAAGCGCCAATTTCCCAATATAGACTTTGTGAATGGTGTTGGTGTGGGAGACGTCTTGAACAAGCTCAGCGGGCTCATTCTTAAGAATGGAGTCCGGCAAGAGACGGGTGTGGTAAGCCGGATAAATCGCCAGCAACCACGCTTTGCGGCCCTCACGACGCACAAACGGGTAATCCTTTAGGCGATCGCCCGTGAGTTCGGTCAGAGAGCGTACCAGCACCTTTTCAATACCGTCACCCGTCGTCTTACTCGCTTGCTCGACAAAACCATAGCGCTTGAACAGATTGATTAAAGTCTGATGAAGCTCGAACACGGTGACGTAGATTCCGTCGGCACCCGTATTGATTGCGGTGTCGAAGATCTTTTTGATAACGCGCTCACCCAAGCGAGTTCCCTTACCCTCAATCTTAAGCGTACCGACCTTCAACCAAGCGCGATCAGCTAGCGGCGGCTCAACGTCAGTTACTGGCCCGTTTTCCTGCTTCAGATAAATCATTCCGCTCAGTTCGTCGGTTTGATCGTCAATGACCGCATAAACCGGCTCGTTCGCCTTGCTGGCGAACCACTGCGGAAAACCGTTATAGCCTGATTTCAGGCTATCAAAGAACGGATCTGCAAGCGCTAGATCGCTGAACTTAGCCAGCTTTAACTGACGTGACATTGCCCCTCCCGAACATCAATTTCGCCCGCTAGGAAAGCCAACGAACGTGGACAAAACGGTCGCATTAGTTATGGCAGTCTACAAGGGCGAAAATATTTTCTGCATCTCAGCAGGATACCTGCAATTAAACTTGCCTTTCAGCAGAGCGTTTTCATTGGTACTAGTGGACCACGTTAGCTGCCTAACCGAAAGGGTATACGCGACCACTGGTAGTAGTCGACAAAGCGGGCGCGGTATCCACCTTTAAGCGATAGCGTAGCCGTCGCAATCATGGCGGAGGTGGACCGCGCTTTGTCATTGCAGTTTTACGCCCCGGAGAGTCCCGAACACGAGCGTACTAACTCCGCTGATAGGTCCGGTGGGGTACGTCAGCGGGTAGCCGCAATTTCCAAGCCTCCACGGCGGTGGCGCATGATCCATGTGGTACATCGCCAGGCGCATAATGATTAAACGGCTCTGCTCATCACAACACAGTCCATGACATTTATAAAAATATAACTTTTTTCGTGGCCCACCTATTTCTAGCACCACCCAAAAACTATTATCTTTTATCGTAATCTATATTATTATCGAATAACAGTTTACTATCATATAACAGCTCAATTTTCTTACTGCCGGATACTCTTATCCGGATGTTAGCCGCATCAACTCTACGCTGATAGCATCGGCGGCGACCTGCACCGGTGACTGAGCGAGATGCGCGTAACGCGCCGTCGTTGCAGGTTGAGTGTGACCTAACAATCGACCAAGAAGCGGTAAGCTCATCCCTAATCCTGCGCCGACGCTGGCATATGTATGCCGGAGGTCGTGGATACGGACGTCGTCAAGGGATGCGAGCGATCGTAACAACCGCCAAGGTTTTTGTAGGTTTACCAACGGAGCATCCTTTCGCTGCCCCGCAATCACAAATGTTTCATCACGCCCTGCTGCTTGCAGCTCCGCGAGAACTGCAACGGCGGCGTCACCTAGGGAAACGACTAGCGCACCACTCTTCGTGTCGGGCAGACTCATGAGCTTAGCATCCAGGTCGATCCACGCCCATCGCAGCCCGAGGATTTCATTTAATCGCCGGCCGGTGAGCATCAGCAGTTTGATTGCAGCTATAGCGCTTGGCGACGCCTTAGTAGCGCCATCAACGGAGTTGAGCGTCGCCCACAATCGAGCAACCTCAGCCTTTGACAAATAACGCTCGCGCTTCTGCTCGTTATAGCGATCAATGTTTTTTGCGGGATTGGAACCGTCCGGTCGCAACCCCCAACGCTCGGCAAGGCCAAACATTTTGCTAGCCATCGCCAACATTCGGTTTGCTTCATAAGGGGTGGCACGAAGTGCATGATGCAATGCGGCTATATCGGGCCGCATGACGGACGCAATCTTCTTAGCACCGATCGTCGGGAGCAGATGATTTTCGATCAACCGCCGATCGTTGCGGATCGATGACGCCTTCTTTCGAGTTTCAGCATGCTCTTCCATATAGCGTGCGCATAGGTCTCGAACCGTTGGAGCCGCCCGTTCATCCGTTCGCGACTGTGACGGGTCTTTTCCTTGGGCCACCTCTGCGAGCCAGCGACGTGCAATCTCGCGCGCACCCTCGGGGCGTGTCGGTCCGTGCACGCCGATTGTCGGCCGCCGCTGCTGCCCCTCCTTTGTCCGGTAATACAAAAAATACGACCGCTTACCTTTTGGGGTCACCTTGCAACCAAAGCCCGCCAGTTCGACGTCCCAGACAATCACGTCTGCGCTCGCAGGCTTTATTGCCTCGACACTGCGTACCGTCAATTTGGCCTTCATTACCGCTGCTCCACCAGGTAGCGCCTAGGTAGCACGTTACAGCGAACCGAGACAATGGCTAACAGCGTTTAGCGTAGTACGAGTCGAGATAATTCAGTCATTTAGCGAGCTTCTGCATATTACAGCGCAGGACGGCAAACAATGTGTCCAGAGACTCTTAATCAGCGGGTCCTTGGTTCGAGCCCAAGTGCGTCCACCATTCTCCACCGCAGAAAACAAATGTTTTCCACTGCGGCGGAGTCATGTCTGTTCGATATGGTCTGATCTGTCTTCCGACAGTTTCTCTCCCAACTGGATGATATACGCTCGCCGCGCGACCGCGATCTTTCGCGCCTTGTTCGCGATTGGCTCGCTGCAGGTTCGCATGACGTTGAGCATTGCGTGACCGGAGATCGGTCGTACGACCGGGTTGCCCGTCTTCGACTGTATCAGGGCGATCTGCTCGCCTAGCTGGGCCCCTGCCCGCGCGATCGCGCGGTACCCGGCGCCTGTGGCATCCTCCGAGCCTAATACGTCCCAGGCGCGCCGGCAGCGGTCGCTCGGACTCGCTCATTGGGCCGCAGTCCCTGCCCGTCCCAGCTGGGGCGGCATCGTGACGAGCAGGGAACCCTTGCGGGGAGGCGAGGCCTCATCTGCCGGGTGAGGCTTTGTGGTTAAGAAATGGTTAACGCCGTGGATCGTGGCGCCGTTTGTACGAACAACGAGGCTGGTCGAAGGCCACAGCACCTCGGCACGGATCGACTTCGGTGATGTCCCGACCATGACGGGACAGATGATGCGGAGCGATAGCTCTTCCGCATCGCGCATCGGCCACGCCTTGCGGATGGTCGCAAGCATACGTTGCTATTCGGCAACCGCGATGGCTGAACCGCTTCTACGGCTCACCATCGCTGACCTTGCCGACCTCTCAGATATGCCCCTGACGTCTGTTGCCAGTGACAGCCGAGCTCGGCTTTGAGTTAGATATAGGCCGGCGTCGTACCATGGCCCTGGTATTTCTCGCCTTTCACGCTGCTGCGATTGAACATGCCGAGATCTCGGTTGCCCGCCTTCATACTGCTCGGCATCCGCTGGCAGTAACCACGATCCTGGTTTGCTGATCCAGCACCATGTGGTGTCGAGGCCTTGTCGCGCATCGTGAACTCCTATTAACCCTATTGTTTAACTCTTTTCACAATCGCGTTAATTGCGACGTAACTGAGTTCGTGAGAGTCCAAGAATTGAGCGGCGCATTGGTTCCGACCCAAAATTCCGGTAAATTTTGCGAGCAACCAAAGTACCATAGTGCCCTTGGTGCCGTGATACCCAGGGCCGAGGACGTGACGAGCCGGGCAAGGCCGAAAGGTCGCAACGGCCCCCTGTTCGGGCAGGCCAAGCGCGCCGAGATAGAGCCGGGGACAAATTTTCGCGCGATCGTGCTGGTCGACGCGGCCACGGTCCAGGCACGAAAGACACGGTGGATTCCGTCGGCCGAGGCGCTAGGCTGCGCCTGATCACAGGGAGACGTGCCGTGATACGGACCTTGGCCGCTATTGGTCTTGCGATGGCCGTTCCAGCGACCGCGCAGCACACGCGCTCACTGGGGACCGGCACGTCGCCACCCGCGTCAATCGATCAACTGGCCTGGCTGGCTGGCAGCTGGGTCGGCACGGGAATGGGCTCCGACGTGACGGAAACCTACTCCGCACCGCTGGGAGGCCGGATCACGGGCCATTTCGCGATGGCCGACGGCAAGGGCGGCGTTTCGTTTACCGAACTCGTGGACTACGTCCCGCTCCGGGGATCGCTGGCCTATCGGGTTCGTCACTTCAGCCAGGACATGACGGGCTGGGAAGATGGGACGGGCAAGCCCGTAATCTTCCCGCTGGTGGCGGTAGAGAAGGATCGATGGTTTTTCGACGGCATGACGATCGAACGCACGAGCCCAAGCGCGCTCACCATGTGGGTAAGGATCACCGAAAAGGGCACGACGAACGAGGTTCCCTTCAGACTGGTCCGGACGCGCTAGGTGGTTCGATAGGTGAGCGGGATTGGTAGCAAGGTGTCCGCGATGTCAATTTGACCGATGTCTGCATTCGGGTCGGAGGCAGAATGGCCGGAGTTGGTGGTGAACAGACCGACCGCTTTCGGGCAGAAACGTGGCGAAGCTGCCGTTTACTTGCA
>NZ_JPDP02000070.1:0-2322 GCF_000732685.2 Sphingomonas sp. STIS6.2 | reverse complement strand
CCCGGTTACGGGGTTCGGATCGTTGATCTGTGCGAGCGTCTTGCCCGGCAACCGCGACGCGGCGTTGAACCCGGCGTTGAACACGCCCTGCGCCCAGCGCACGCTGTTGTTACCGAGCTGAAAATTGTTTGTCTTCGAATACGCTGCCGACGCCGAAACGCCGAACGTCCCGTCAGCCGACTTCCACGACAGCAACCCAGCGAGGCGCGGTCCGAAATTCTTGCTGAGATCATTGTAGCTCGCCTGCGCGGAGCCGACCGCGGTGAAGCCGATCTTGCCGCCGAGCGGGTTGCCCGTGTTCAGATCGACCACCGCGCCGAGTGAGCCTTCGTCGAGCGAGGCCTCGGCGGTCTTGTGCACCACGATCGAATTGAACAGCTCGGACGCGAAAACGTTGAAATCGAACGCACGATCGCGATTCGAACTCGCGCCGTCGGTCGAGGTGGCGACCGTCTCCATGCCGTTGACCCGAACGCGAGTGAACTGAGCGCCCAGGCCGCGAACGGTGATCGCGCGCCCCTCGCCCGCGTCACGCTGGATCGAGATGCCGGGAATGCGCTGCAGTGATTCAGCGAGGTTCTGGTCGGGAAACTTGGCAATGTCCTCGGCGACGATTGCGTCGACCGCCGAAACCGATTGGCGCTTCACGTTGAGCGCCGCGTCGAGCGATTTGCGAAAGCCCGTGACGACAATCTCCGCGGTCTGGCCTTCGGCGGGCACCGTTTCAGGTCCGGTCTGCGGTGCAGTCGTTGCTGCGGGATCGGCTACGTCGCCCTGTGGCACGACCGCGGTCTGCGCGGGCGACGGATCGACCTGTGCAGGCGTTCCTGGCGTCACGCTGTTGGGAATCTGTGCGGCCTGCGCCGATGCGATCGAAGGCAGTACGAGCGCGAGGACCAAACTGCCGGCGGACACGCCGCCAAGCCAGCCCATTCGCCGAATCGCTGCCGATGCTTGAACTTCCATTGCTTCCACTCCCCATTCGGCCGTTGCCGATGACACCGGTTGCGCGGTCGACGTGTCGTCATTGCGCCGCCGACCTGACTGTTTTGGAGAGTTGGACCCGTATCGTGCGACGGGGACACCCGATCCTCTCCCGAAAGGCCAGCTCTTGCAGGTCCTTCCCCCGTCCCTTGCGTGCCTAGGTAACCGGTGTCAGAACAATGTCGCATGAATTTTGACGTGTCAACATGCCGCGTCCCACATCGTACGAAACAGGAGATGCATGGATGTCACGGGCAGCAATCACAGCCATCGCGATCAGCGCTTTCCTCTGCGCGGCGAGTGCTGCCCAGAAACCTGCGTCCCGCGCGATGGTCATCGTCGACGAGGCGGCAACGATGCGCGAGGAGCCCACGCCACACGGTGCAATCGGATCCAGCACCGCCTACCGGATCAGCGACGGAGTGACCGGCCGGACGATGGAGTTCCGCAAACGCATCCTGCACTCAGGCAGCGCGATCGGACTGCACCGGATCGCGCACGACGAGGTCTACTATGTCGTATCTGGCGCCGGCGCGGTCTCTTCCGGCGGGGCTACGCAAGACCTGCGGACTGGCATGACGGCCTATCTGTTCGATGGCGAGACGGTCGGCATCCGCCAAACCGGCGCCGGTCCGCTCGTCCTGATCATCGCCTATCCGATCCCCCGCAAATAGCGTCAGGTCCCCGGCTGTATGTACGGCACGCGCGCAAACAGCTCGCGTTCCCAACAGCGTGGATCGGCCTCGACCCGAGACCGCGCGTCGAAGATCATCGTCGATCGCGCTGCACGATCGTAGATCGGCCATTTCGGCGCACCCGCATGGTTGGGATTCCCGGTGACCGCAAACGCGACGAAGCTGTCCTGCATTGCCTTCGATGCCGCGCGCGCATCCGCTGCCGTGCCCGTCTGCGATCCCTCTGCACCCAGCGTGCCGAACACCAGGGGGATGTCCATCGTGTGCATCGCCCCGCGTCGAGGCTCGGTCCGCGATGCGAAATCCACTTGGTAGACCCAGGCCGGCGCCTTCGCGTCGGCGCGAGCCTCGGCTTCGATGACCTGGCCGCGCCAGCTGCGGCCGGCGGTCGTCGCTCCGTAGAAGACGTCGGTCGGCGACCAATCCGGATACTGCGCGCGGTACTGAGCCACCACCCATTCGGGCAGGATGTCGATCCGTAGCTCGGGTGCCATTCGCGTCGCGACGTTGCTCCAGTCGAGCCCGCGAACCTTTGGCGAATCGATGCCGATGAACGCACGTGTCTCGTCATGCGTATTGCCGAGCAGCATAGGAATGCGGTTGCCGAGCGGGTTCGCGTCGGGCCAGAATGGGTGGCGGGTCA
>NZ_JPDP02000069.1:0-1692 GCF_000732685.2 Sphingomonas sp. STIS6.2 | reverse complement strand
TTATCGACCATCTCAGAGATGGCGGTGCCGTTGAATTACGCGGTTTTGGACGATTTTTTCTAAGCCAGCATGCTCAGCGAACTGTCCGAAACCCTCGGACGGGGGAGGCTATCCCGAAAGGCGAATTCGCGGCAGTACGATTTCGTCCCGGCAAGTTAATATGTGCCCGGATTAATACCCAGGTATCCACCGAAGCCAAAGGACCCTGATGCAAAAGTCAAAAGTTTTGCATCACGGCAGAGGTGCAAAGCGATGGGTCGGCTGTTGACCTCTTGCAGACATCTGAAGCTGTGTGTTGAATGCTAGGATGGCCAATTACCTTAGACGGTTGGGAACCCGGTTCGCGCTGCTGGCGGCAATCCCCGCGATCGTGGGGTTCGTGTCGTCATGGTCGGCAGGATTAGGTTTTCTGCTTTTCATTCTTGCGATCCCGGCAGCAGTATTGATCCTACTCACCTACGGTTTGCTCTCTTTCGTCAGAGGCGTCCAACTTGGGCGGCAAGTTGAAACCCCGAGGGAAAAGATTTTAGTGATTGCCGCTGCGCCTATTGGGCTCGCGTGCACATTAGCTCTAGCTTGGCCATTACTTGGCGCTGGTAGCTTCGGGGGAAGTCTTTCGCGGCTGCTCGTGAATCAAAGACAATATGAAGCTATAATCAGAAAAGCACGTTCTCGTCCAAGGCCCGACTGGTTCGCAAAAGATGAGGGTGTAACTTACTCAGTTGATGTGGCCCCCCCTGTTCGGGTTGCGTTCAATCCGGCAGGTATGCTCGATAATTGGTCCGGCATCATATACGACCCAACTGGTGATGTAATGCTTGCCAAAGGCTTCGATCCGAAGTCCGGTCAATTCTTCGCCCCTGACCGCATTACCAAATTGTTTAACGGAGACCTAGTAGGCTGTCGCCGCCTTTGGGGTAGTTATTACGACTGCTCGTTTACGTAAGGCTGGCCTGCACCAAACCCAGCCATTCGGTGATGCGAAATTCACAAGATCTGCATCAGGCTCCAAGCTGCGGAAATTGTAGCATCGCTTGATGCAGAAATCTGATGCGTGTCGCCTGAATGTTCGGGTTTGGTGGAAAGCGGACCTTCCGCATTACCCTTCGGATCGTCTCCAAAACCATCGGCACGGTGCCGGAGCGATCGGGCGCTCGGTGACACGGAAGCTCTGGTCGCCCTCTGTCTTGCCCTCGCAGGGCTGGGGCTGCGCTTTATAAGTTACGGACGTCGACGATCCCGAGGTGACGATACCCTCACGAAATAGGATGAACTCTGCCCAATTCACTCGCCTGCGGGGATTGCCGCTCGGCCAGTAAGTAACGCCGAGAACGCCAGCCTGTTTTAGTTCGGACCGAATATCTTCGATCCCGCTATCGTTATCGAACGTGCAGTGAGGCCTCTCATCGTCGTTCGACCCATCGACCCAAATGTTGTTGTAGCCGCTTGGCCGCTTTGGCTGACATGTCCGCAGAAGCACGATCACCCGCTTCAAATGAGGGAAAGCTGCGGGAAGCCAACTGCGGCTTTCGGCCTCACTCGCCTTCCATCCCTCGGCACATCCGGCGAGTGCGAACGCGAAAGCCGCCACTGCTGCCAATGTGCTACAGCGATAAGTTCCGCTCATCGGAGGCGCATGACAGCGCCGTCGAATGTCCGCAAGTGGGCGGGAGCGGACATAAGCTCGTCGCA
>NZ_JPDP02000068.1:0-1884 GCF_000732685.2 Sphingomonas sp. STIS6.2 | reverse complement strand
GACCGGCACGCCGAGGGGTTCGAGCAGAAAGAAGCCGGCAAGCAGTAGAGCAAGAACGACCCAGCCCGCCTTGAACGTGGCACGGTCGCGGATCGCATCACCGGGCGTGCGGAGCTGCGCCACATCGTAGCTTGCCGGTATGTCGCGCCGGAAGAACAGCAGCAGCGCAACCAGTGTCGCGGCGATCGACGCCAGATCGACCGGCACCATCACCGAGGCGTAATCGGCAAAGCCGATCCGGAAGAAGTCGGCCGACACGATGTTGACGAGGTTGGAGACGATCAGCGGCAGACTGGCGGTATCAGCGATGAATCCCGCCGCCATCACGAACGCCAGCGTCGCCTTGTCCTTGTATCCCAGGGCACGCAGCATCGCGATAACGATCGGCGTCAGGATCAGCGCGGCGCCATCATTGGCGAACAGCGCCGACACCGCCGCGCCGAGCAGCACGATTAGCACGAACAGGCGGCGACCATGCCCCCCGCCCCAGCGTGCGACGTGGAGCGCCGCCCATTCGAAGAACCCGGCTTCATCGAGCAACAGGCTGACGATGATGATCGCGACGAACGTCGCGGTCGCGTTCCAGACGATGCCCCACACCACAGGCACGTCAGAGAGCGAAACGACCCCGACGAGCAGCGCGACGGCCGCGCCGCCTAGCGCGCTCCAGCCGATGCCCAGGCCCTTGGGCTGCCAGATGACGAGCGCGATCGTGACGACGAAGATAGCGAGCGCGAGCAGCATCAGGCGATGCGCTGACCCGAAGCGTCTACGACCTGTTGGCCGTCTTCCTTGGCAAACGCCTCCTGTTGCGGCCCGGGCAGCAGATCAAGGACCGCTTCGGACGGTCGGCACAGCTTCACGCCGAGCGGCGAGACGACGAGCGGTCGGTTGATGAGGACCGGATGCGCCATCATCGCGTCCACCAGCGCGTCGTCTGACAGCGTGGTGTCACGAAGGCCCAGCTCAGCATAGGGCGTGCCCTTCTCGCGCAGCAGATCGCGGGGCGTGATCCCGGCGCGGTCGATCAGTTCGATCAGCAGCGCGCGCGAGGGTGGGGTTTTCAGATATTCGATGACGTGCGGCTCAATGCCGGCATTGCGGATCATCGCCAGCGTGTTGCGCGACGTGCCGCACTCGGGGTTGTGATAGATCACGATATCGACGGCCACGGGACGTCCTTTCAGCAGCATGGGGTGAGTTCGGCCAGGAGTGGCGCACATAGTTCGGGTGAGCCGGCGCAGCAGTCTTTGACGAGGAACAGGGTCAGTGCGCGCAGCCCGTCCAGATCGGCGCGGTAGATGATCGATCGGCTTCGCCGTTCGGAACGCACGATGCCGGCCCGGGCGAGAATGCCGAGGTGCGCGGACATGGTATTTTGCGGCACGTCGAGTTGCCGAGCGATATCGCCCGCGGCCAAACCGTTCGGTTCGTGCCGCACCAGCAGGCGGAAGGTATTAAGGCGAGTGCTTTGCGCAAGCGCGTTCAACGCGCTGATAGCCGAATCGTTATCCATACATCCAGCATAGCGGATATAACGGTTTGAGCTAGCCCAAGGGGGTTAGCGTGATGACGGCAGCATCAGGATATCTTTGTAAGATCAGCGTAAAGCTGGCGGAGGTGCTCATCTGACATGTCGAGTATAGGCTCATACATAAATGAGTTAAGATGGATATTCTCTGGCGTCATAAGAGACACCCGATCGAGGATGATTGCATCTGCGATTTTATCGGGAAATTTCTTTTTGAACTTTCTAAGAAGAACAGAGGTTTGACTTCCCTTTATTGCGTTTAAAAAATCAGGATCGTTGATTCTATCAATCATGATCCGTTCAGCTTTCAAACGAACCGCGATGGACAAGACGATTTTGTTCTCAAAGTTAAC
>NZ_JPDP02000067.1:0-6995 GCF_000732685.2 Sphingomonas sp. STIS6.2 | reverse complement strand
TCCGGATTGGCTGGGGCTATTACTTCAAGGTTGGTGCGACACTAACGATCCCGGTGCTGCTGGTAACGCTCGCGGCACTCGCGATCAGGATCAGCATGGTATGACGGCACTCGTCTATCTTGCCGCGTCGCTTGCGGAAATCGCAGGGTGCTTTGCCTTTTGGGCATGGTTGCGGCTGGACAAATCGCCTCTGTGGCTGGCTCCGGGCGTGGTCTCACTTATGCTGTTCGCCTGGCTACTGACACGCGTGGATAGCGACGCAGCGGGGAGGGCCTATGCTGCCTATGGCGGCGTCTACATCTGCGCATCGCTGATCTGGCTCTGGGCTGTCGAAGGGGTAAGGCCCGATCGCTGGGACGCGGGTGGAGCTGCACTTTGCCTGATCGGCACCTGTATCATTCTGCTTGGCCCAAGGACCGCCTGATGCCGCTCCGCACTCTCTCCGATCCTGATAATCTGCCCGCGCTTGATCGGCGCTATGCGCTCGATCGTCCTGCCCTTGGGCTGGGCGCTGGTGATCCACCTCCGCGCATACTGTTGCTCTACGGCTCCCTGCGGGAGCGATCCTTTTCGCGGCTATGCGTCGAGGAAGCTGCTCGCCTGCTGCAATTCTTCGGCTGCGAAACGCGGATCTTCGATCCTTCGACGTTGCCGTTGCCCGATCAGGTGACGGGGGACGACCACCCGGCCGTTCACGAGCTGCGCGAACTGTCGATGTGGTCGGAGGGGCATGTGTGGTGCAGCCCCGAGCGGCATGGCCAGATTACTGGCATCATGAAGCTGCAAGTCGATCACCTGCCGCTGTCGATGGGCGGCATGCGCCCAACGCAAGGCCGCACGCTTGCCGTCATGCAGGTGTCGGCGGGATCGCAGTCGTTCAACAGCGTGAACACCCTGCGCGTCCTCGGCCGTTGGATGCGAATGGTGACGATCCCCAACCAATCCAGCGTAGCCAAGGCGTTTGCGGAGTTTGACGACGCCGGTCGGATGAAGCCGTCCAGTTATTACGATCGGATCGTGGATGTGATGGAGGAGCTGGTGCGCTTCACGGTCCTGCTACGCCCGCACACCACGCAGCTTGTCGATCGCTATTCCGAGCGAAAGGAGGCAGGTATGCCGATCGATAGCGCCACGGACCTTTCGAGCATCGCAACCTCACCAACGTATCGGAAAGGCCAGTAAAGTCCGCTTAGTGTGGCAAACCGCTCCTGCGACATTGTGCATCACTGAGTGTGCTTCTAGATGCATCCAATGAAACGCCGGGCTCGCCCACTGTCCAAGATATTGCATTCCATGGCGTTTTTCGTCCTGGCCGTGATGTTGCTGGTCCGGCTTGGCCCGCTCTGCGAGACGATGGCGATGGCGATGGCCGCGCCTCCGGCTGCGTCCGCGATGATGGACTGCGCCAGCAAATCAGCAGGCGCTCCCATCAAAAAGGCGCCTGCGTCGGCTTGCGCTATACCGTGCGTTGCAGTTGCCGGCGAAACCGTCGAACATATCGAGCTGGTTCCGTCCTCCCGTCTATCGCCATGGCCAGCTCCACAGACGGGCCTTTTAGGCGTGGCATACGCTCCGGCCACACCCCCTCCGCAAACCGTGTGAAATTGAACATCATCACACGTAAGTTTCGGAGAATATCATGACCAAGTTTAAGCTCATCAGCGCTGCCTTCGCCCTCACTCTGTCGACTGGCGCATTCGCCGCTGTCGCCAATTGCTGCGCCGACATGGCGTGCTGCAAGGACGGTGCGGACTGCTGCAAGGATGGCGCAAAAGCCAAGGCCGCGGACTGCTGCGATCATGCTAAGGGCGGCATGAAGCACGGCTGAAGCTGGATAGGGGCGGGCAACCGCCCCTATTTTTCTAGTCTACGTCTACTCGGCGCGGCACGCCGTCCCGCCACGGTCGCTGCGACGAGCGGAGAGTTACCTTCAGGGTTGAGGCTCTCCCCCGAACCGCATCCATCGTTCGTCCCATCTCGCGCGCGATTACCGCCAGAGTCTGCTTGGCCTCGATACGCCGACGAAGCTCGGCGTCATCATTATCGGTCCAAGACGTTCCACGTCGAGCGGTCAGCCCAATACCTCCTCGATCAGGAGCAGGCCCAAAAACCCGATGAAAAACATCGCGCTGATAAGCGGAGTGTCCGGCTTCTCGTGTGCCTCAACCAACAGCTCTTCCGTCACGAGGTAGAGCAGCGCCATCAGACCGAAACTGAGAAACCCGGCGATCACGACGGGCGGAAACGTCGCAACGGGAGTCGCTATCGCCGCACCGATCGGCAGCAACAAGGCGATCCCCATCGTAATCGCGATGATCCGCGCCTTGGACTTGATCGTCTCGCCCAACTCGGTCGTCACGGTCAGTCCGAGAAACAGCACCTCCAACGTCAACGCGATCGTCAGCAACACGCCGGCCTTCCCGCCAGCGACGAACGCCAACCCGAGAACAAGCCCGTCGATCAGGATATCCACTGCGACCGCGCCCAACATAGCGATCGGGCCACTGGCGCGACCCTCAAGAGCTTTGAGCGACAGCATCACGAGAATGCCAAGCGCGCCGCCTGTGAATGTCGCGATCGGTGAACCTTCGTGCATCACCTGGGGCAAGATCTCGGCTGCCGCTGCGGCGAACACGACGCCTGCCGCCAAGTGCTGCATAGCGCTTACGAAGGCATCACTTGGCCGTCTCGATACCGCGAATAGCGAGCCGATCAGTACGGCGACGACGGGAATGAGCGTGAAGGCAACGGCCTGCATAGCTTAAGCCCTCACGCTGTCATGATTCAAAGGCGGCAGTTCGATGTGTCCCCCTGATGGGGCTGGCAGCTCGCGCCGTCCGAAACGAGCGTAGAGCGTCGGCAGCACGAACAAGGTGAGCAAGGTTGCGGATATCAGGCCACCAATGACGACGGTCGCCAGCGGCTTTTGCACCTCGGCTCCAGCACCATGACCAAGTGCCATCGGCACAAAGCCAAGCGATGCGACGAGCGCCGTCATCGCAACCGGCCGGAGCCGCGCCAGAGCGCCTTGATGCGCCGCTACCGCACGATCCATGCCTTGCCGCATCAGATCATGGATGGACGACACCATGACCAGCCCGTTGAGAACCGCGACACCCGATAGCGCGATGAAGCCGACTGCCGCTGAAATGGAGAACGGCATGCCTCTTAGCACCAGCGCAAGGATGCCTCCGACCAACGCCAGCGGAACGCCGGTAAACACGATCAACGCATCCCTGACGGAACCAAGCGCGCCGTAGAGCAGGAACATGATGACCACGAAGCAGATCGGCACCACAACGCTGAGCCGATCGCGGGCAGATGCCAGGTTCTCGAACTGACCGCCCCATTCGAGATACGTGCCGGGCGGCAATTTCACCTGAGCGTCGATGGCTGACCGGGCATCAGCCACGACACCCGCCACGTCTCGATCGCGCACGTTGGCCTGCACCACGACACGCCGCTTGCCGTTGTCGCGACTGATCTGGTTGGGACCATCGACCACGGCGATATCCGCCACAGTCGATAGCGGTACGAAGCCGCCACTGCCGGTCGGCACCGGCACCTGAGCAACCGCCGTCAAATCGGATCGTGAGCTTTCTGCCATCCGGATCACGACGGGGAAGCGACGATCGCCTTCAAAGATCACGCCAGCCTGTCGGCCGCCAATGGCTGCGGCAACCGTGTCCTGCACGTCACCGGCCGTTACCCCGACGCGGGACATGGCGGTACGGTTCGGCCGGATATCGAGCATCGGCAAACCTTCGGTTTGTTCGACCCGCACGTCTGCTGCACCCCGCGTCTTTCGAAGGATGCCGGCGATCCGATCTGCGGTCGCGTTCATCTCGCCAAAGTCATCGCCAAAGACCTTGATCGCGATATCGCCGCGCACGCCTGCAATCAGCTCGTTGAATCGCATCTGGATTGGCTGGGTGATCTCATAGGCGTTGCCCGGCAGGGTGGAGAGGCGCTTTTCCAGCCGCTCCACCAGCTCTTCCTTGGACAGGCCGGGGTCGGGCCACTCCTTCTTCGGCTTCAAGATGACAAACGTGTCAGTCGCGTTAGGCGGCATTGGGTCCGATGCGATTTCGGACGTGCCGGTGCGGGAGAAGGCGAAACGGACCTCAGGGGCCTTGGCGAGTGCCTTTTCCACCTGGAATTGCATTGTCTGGCTCTGATCGACCGATGTGCCGGGGATGCGAACTGCCTGCACGAGAATGTTGCCCTCATCGAGCTGCGGCAAGAACTCTTGCCCCAATGTCGTGAAAGCTGCCCCGGCAAGCGCCAGCGCACCGATCGCAACGCCGATGGTAAGGGTGGGCCGGCGCATCGCCGCATCAAGTCCCGGCTCATAGCGCTGCCGGAGGAACGTGACGACGCGGCTTTCCTTCTCCTCGACCCGCTTGCTGAGCCAGATCGCAATCGCTGCCGGTATGAAGGTCAGCGACAGGATGAAGGCGAACACCAAAGCAATGATGACGGTGAGCGCCATCGGCTCGAACATCTTGCCTTCGACACCCGTGAAGGTGAGCAACGGCGCATAGACCAAGATGATAATAGCCTGCCCGTACACCGATGGGCGGATCATCTCGCGCGCCGATGCCGCGACAATCCCGAGACGTTGCTCGATCGTCAGCACGTCATCGCGACCATGCTGCGCCTCGCCCAAACGCCGTAATGCGTTCTCCACGATAATGACCGCGCCATCCACGATCAGACCAAAGTCGAGCGCACCAAGGCTCATCAGATTGGCCGAAACGCCCGCCTCCAACATGCCGATGCTGGTCAGCAGCATCGTAATCGGAATGACGCAGGCCGCGATCAGCGCCGCACGGAAATTGCCAAGCAGCGCAAACAGGACGACGATCACCAGCACCGCACCTTCGGCAAGGTTGCGGGCAACCGTCGAAATTGTGGAGTTCACAAGCTCGGTCCGGTTCATCACCGGCTTCACAACCACATCGACCGGCAACGAGCGGCCGATCTGCGTCAGCCGTTCGGCAACGCCAGTCGATACCGTGCGGCTATTTTCCCCGATCCGCATGACCGCGGTCCCGACGACAACCTCATGGCCGTTTTCCGACGCCGATCCCATGCGCAGCCCTTGTCCGGTGCGAACGGTCGCAATCTGGTTGAGCAGGATCGGAACGCTCTCGCGGGTGGCAACGACGGTACGGGCCAGCTCGTCGGCGTTGCGGACACGCCCATCCGATCGAACCGCCAGCCCTTCGCCGTTGCGGTTGACCACGCCCGCGCCCGCGCTGGTATTGCTGCGCTGAAGGGCGGTCGTTAGATCCTGAAGCGTTAGCCGCATCGCTGCCATGCGCTGTACGTCTGGAACGACGAGATATTCCTTGGTGTAGCCACCAAGGGAGTCGACGCCGGCAAGCCCGGCCGTGCTTTTTAGCTGCGGCGTGACGATCCAATCCTGCACAGTGCGCAGGTAGGTCGCCTTGTCGGCGTCACTGACGAGGTGATCCCCCTCGGGGGTGATATAGCTGGCATCGCGTTGCAGGCCGGGTTCGCCGTTGCGGTGATGGACCTGATCCAGCTCGCGATATTCGACCGTCCACATGAAGATATCGCCAAGGCCCGTGGCGATCGGCCCCATCTCGGGGTTCACACCTTCGGGAAGGTCTTCCTCAGCGGTTCGCAGGCGTTCCGCGACCTGCGCCCGCGCAAAGTAGATATCGGTCTTCTCGGTGAACACCGCTGTGATCTGGGCAAAGCCATTGCGGCTTAGCGATCGAGTATAATCAAGGCCGGGAATGCCAGCGAGCGCGGTTTCGACCGTGAACGCAACCTGCTTCTCGATCTGATCGGGAGAGAGGGCAGGAGCAACGACGTTGATCTGCACCTGGTTGTTGGTGATGTCGGGTACGGCGTCGATCGGAAGCTGACGCAGCGCGCCAATTCCGAGCAATGCAGCCGCGATGGTGAGAAGCAGGACGAGCCAGCGCTTCTCGACGGATAGGGTGACGATGCGACCGATCATGGCTCAGTCCTCATCCCCGCCCGCGCCCTTGCCGAGTTCGGCCTTGAGCGTGAAGCTGTTGGTGGAAGCGATGCGCTCCGAGCCGGTAAGGCCTGCCGTTACAGTGACCTGCCCGCCATTGGTGCGGCCAAGCGTCACCGGGATTGCCCGGAAACCTGTCGCGGTGCGGACGAACACGAACGACTTGTCCTCGATCATCTGCACTGCGGCCGATGGCACGGCGACGGTGCGGTCCCCGGTCGCAGGAACGAGGATCGATACGTTGACCGTCTCGCCGACGCGCCATGTGCTGCCGGCGTTGTCGAGGGTGGCGATCACCGGCACCAATCGGGTCGTCTCATCCAGAATGGGGGACACGAACGTCACGCGCCCCTCCTGACGTCGCCCCGGTGCCGTCACTTCGACACGCACGCCGGGTTTCACCCGACCGGCATCGGTGGGGACGAGGGAGGTGGTGACAGTGACCTTCGACAGATTGGCGACACGGAACAGCTCTGCATCGGCCGCGACTGCCTGCCCGAGGGTGGCCGATCGCGCGATGACCTGGCCGGCGATCGGCGAGCGAACCGCGATGCGGTTAAGCGCACCGCCCCCGCTACCCGTCGCCGACAACTGCTGCTGTGCCAGGCGAAGGGCAATGCTGGCTTCTGTCGCGGCCGTCCGCGCCGCGACCAGATCCTGCTCTGGCGAAACGCGTTCGGCGAACAGCCGCTGTTCGCGGCGAAGGTTGGATTGGGCGAGCGCGGAACGCGCGCGCGCGGCCTCTACCTCCGCTTTCAGTGATGCCGCTTCCCGGCTTTCGATGATAGCCAGTGGGTCGCCCCGGCTGACTGACTGCCCGAGATTGCGGGTGAGGGAAACGAGCCGACCGCCTACGGAGGTGGACACAACCTGCACACCTTGAGGATCGCCCTCGATCGTTGCCGACAGCTCGATCGCTCCGGCCACGCCGCCCACGGTAGGACGCGTAACCTCTATCCCGGCATCCGCGATCTGCTGG
>NZ_JPDP02000066.1:0-11451 GCF_000732685.2 Sphingomonas sp. STIS6.2 | reverse complement strand
ACGATGTCTCCGCATGGGTGTGCAGCTCGCCTGCTTCTCAGGCGAGCTGCAGAGAGCGTTACTCTGCCTCTTCGGCCTTCGCATTAACCGCGGTCTCGGCGAGCTTGGTCATGAACTCGTCGCCACCGTAAATTTCCTTGGTGGCTTGGCGCAGCTTCGTGTTGTCGTCCTTCAGCCCCAGCGCTTTGGCATAGGCGGCAGCGGTACCAAAGCCAGCGATGCCGTAATGGGTCATGCGCTGATACTGGGCGCTAATAAGCGTATCCAGTACTGGTCCCTTATCGGGTCCTTCCTCGAGGACATGCTTGGTCGCCTCGGCGACCAGGCCTTCCATGCCCTTGCAATGCTCCTTGGAGACCTTCTCGTCCTGGCCGGCGATCAGTTCCTTGAGGATTTCCGTATGCTTGGTGATGCCGTCCTGAGAATTCTTCAGCATGTCCTTCAGCGTTGCATCGCTAGCCTTGGACGTGATCTTTTTCAGCACCTTCTGCATCTGGTCGTTGGCCGACCACAGGTCCTTTAGCTCGTCCGTGTACACGTCCTTCAGGTCTTCAGGCGTCGGCATGCTCATTCTCCTTCAGCTTGCCCTGCCGCATGGCGGGGCTGCTGAACCCGAGCGCATCGCGGGCATCAACGTTCCAAGCTCGCATTGATCTGATATTATCGTGTCGCGGTACTACAGCGTCATGCGCAGGCCCGGCATACCCGAATGCTGGGTTACAAATTTCAGCTTGGGTAGATCACCGTGGCGTTAAATGCTCTTGCACCAGTTTCGGCGCGGAGCTTTTCCATTTCGCGCATCATCGTTAGAAGATTGCGGCCGGCAGCCTCAGACATTGCCCTCATGCCTTTTCTTGTTCGGCATTGCGGAGCGCCCTCCATTATGACCGCCAGAGCGGTGATCAGCGCGTCGCATACTTCTGCCGAACGGATGTAAGCGGTTGTCGTGCCGTCAATATCGACGAATGACGTGTCGGCAATAGCCTTCAGTACCGCTGACGCCACCCTGCCCTGATACTCTTCTTTTGATTCCATTTGGCCATCCCATAAAAGCTTGCCACCGTTCGGTCTGTCCGGTCTCCCATGCACAGGTACCCGCCCGACAGCAGCCGCTTAGCGGCCTTCTGTCCAAGCAAACCGCCTCGGCTCTGACTGACAGGACCATCGGGCTCGGGCTTCTTATCCCAGGCATGTACATTCTCGTCGAGCCGTTTGCGATGGAGGCACTGACAAGCCGTATTCGCGGACTGCTTAGAAATTGAACGTTCGGCAAATTTAGCGGCTTTTTTCCGAGACGAATTCAGCCGCTCTCTACGCAACCTATGCCTAGTAACGCAGTGTTGAGGTTATAAGTTTATTGTCGGCGGCGACGAACCCAAGCGCCAGGAAAAGCATGCGATCGGCTCCCCATCTATTCAACGAAGACGCCCGACTGGCGGCGCTGGCGGAATATGATCTGCTCAGTGAGAGCGACGATGTCGATCTTAGCGAGATGGTTCAGCTTGCGGCACGGCTGTTCGATGTTCCCATCGCACTGGTGTCGCTTGTCGAGCGCGATACCCAGACGTTCAAGGCGCGCATCGGCCTTGATGTCTGTGAGACCGCGCGCGACGTTTCCTTCTGCGCGCATGCGATCGCCCAGACTGATATCCTTGTCATTCCCGATGCACTGCTGGATCCACGCTTCGCGACCAATCCGCTTGTAACTGGCAGCCCCCATATTCGCTTCTATGCCGGCGTTCCGCTGCGCTCGCCTGGCGGATACGCGATCGGCTCGCTCTGCATCATCGATCACCGGCCGAGGAACGGCTTTTCCGACCGGGACAGGGCCAACCTTCAATCGCTCGCCACAATCGTGACGGACAGGCTCGAGATACGCCGCTTGGCGGTGGCTGGGGCGATAGGCCAGACCCGGTTCGAAAACATCGCCGCTACATCACCCGACGGCATCATCTGTGCCGACCATCACGGCGATATCACTTTCTGGAATGCCGCCTGTGAGCGGCTGTTCGGGTTTAACGCAAACGAGGCGGTGGGCAAAAGCCTCGACATCATCGTGCCGGAACGCATGCGCGGTGGCCACGGTGGCGGGCTGCAGCGGGTTGCGGCTGGCGGTAAGCCGCGGCTCGTCGGTACGACCGTTGAACTGGATGCCGCGCGTCAGGATGGGTCAGAGTTTCCAATCGAACTCTCCTTGTCGATGTGGCGCGAAGCTGACCAGGCAAGCTTTGGTGCCATTATCCGGGATATAGGCGAACGTCGCGCCAATCAGACCAGACTTTTCAATTTGGCCCACCTCGACAGTCTGACCGGTCTACCGAACCGGGCGGTCCTGCTCAACCGGATCGATGAACGCGCGAAAACCGAACTCCTTGCGATTTTGATGGTCGATCTCGATGGCTTCAAGAACGTCAACGATACGCTGGGGCATACCGCTGGCGACGCTGTACTGCGCCAAGTCGCGGCGCGCATTCTTGGGTGTGTTCGGCCTATCGATACAGTAGCCCGCCTCGGCGGCGACGAATTTGCTATTCTGATGCCGGACAGCCCCGACCGGGCAGCTGTTGGAGCGACTGCCGACTGTATCATCGCCGCGATCGGGGTACCGTGCGTCAGCGACGGGCAAATGGCTCATATCGGTGCCAGCATCGGCATCGCCTTTGGGCCGAAAGACGGGGAATTCGCCGAAGACCTCCTCTCAGCGGCAGACCTCGCCATGTACCAGGCAAAGGGAGAAGGGCGAAACTGCCGACGATTTTTTGCCCCGCCGCTGCGCGAAGCGGCGATCAATCGTCGGGCATTCGAAGGCGAGTTGCGCCGCGCGATCGACGAAAACGAATTCGAGCTGTTCTACCAGCCACAGGTTCGGATGACTGATGGTGTACTTCTTGGGGTTGAGGCACTGCTACGCTGGCGTCACCCGGTACAGGGCTTGCTCCCGCCTAATGACTTTCTTCCGACGGTCGAGAGCGGCCTTCTCGCACCGGAAATTGGCCAGTGGGTCATGGAGACCGCATGCGCTCAAGCCGTCGAGATGCGACGCAAGGCCCCTGATCTTACACTAGGCGTAAACGTGTTCGGCGCTCAGTTCAGTACGGGGCAGCTAGCGATCGATGTTGCCGCAGTACTTGAGCGGACCGGCTTGCCGCCCGAGGCGCTGGAGCTGGAGATTACCGAGAATATCGTCCTGCGCCACGACGACACCATGCTTGCGCCTCTTCGCGCGCTGCGCAAGGCGGGCATCGGGATCGCTTTCGACGATTTTGGGACGGGCTTTGCGTCACTTAGCATGCTCAAGCGCTATCCGCTTAGCCGGCTAAAGATCGATCGAAGCTTCATCCGCGACATTTGCACGGATCGGGTCGATGCCGCAGTCGTCAACGCGATGGTCTATATGGCAACCAGTCTTGGGGTTGAAGTCATCGCCGAAGGCGTCGAGACCGAACCGCAGCGCGACCTGTTACTCGGATGCGGGTGCCCGACAGCGCAGGGCTACCTTTATGGCCGTCCCATGCCGCTTGCCGATCTGAATGCTTATTTATCCCAGAGCGCCCGGGTAGCCGATGTCGCGAAAAATTGAACCGCGAACCGAGCAGCTTCACGTAAAGCGATTGATCAATGGCGAGGCTAATATATCCGCCAAGTCCAAGGCTAAGCGCGGAGCTGACCAAGCACCACGGCCGACTGTAGCAGGGATTATACCCCCCTCTTACCGCGGCGGTGGAGGGGAAAAAGGCTAAGCGCCTGCCGGGTACGCTACGTGGCAGAGGCGCTTAGCATTAAGTTTAGGGAGGAGAGTGGTCCCACCCCCTTTTGAGGGGGTATCGTTGATATTTAGCTAACGCAGCGGATCCCCGAGCAACTGTTTGCCAACACGCCTGGCCGCCCGGATCAAAGCGTTTAATCCAGACCGGCGACAGCGGCGTGGGCATACCTTGTCATTGGTAACTCGCATGGCCCAGCTCCCAAACGACGAAGAATATCATTCGAGAACGGTTCTAGGAACGCAGCGGCTTTCCCGTTTTCTGATCGCTTGTGAGAAGGCATTTAGCGAGCAGCTCGCCTCAAAAAGTTTCTTCGCAGTTCACCACCTGGCACCATGCCAGTGTCGCAAAAGTGGCGACATTCGAGACGTCCGAAACTTAGCATATTCGCGACATCAGTCTGATTGCACCGGCCCTGCCTCGCCTAGGGCGGCAGCATCACCGTTCTGACCTTCAACGGCGTTGACCGCACGGGATCAGCGCGCGGATGCTGCTAATACCACCGCGGCGCGGGATGGCCTGTTTCGGCTAAGACGACCTTCGCGGGAAAAACGCCACTGTAGCGACGCGTAGACTGTAGCGCCGATCGCCAGTGCGAGGCCGATCCAGCCCACCCAAGTGCCCGCGTCAAAGAATGCGTTGAGCATCATCGCATTGCGCTGCATCTAATGCCTGACCAAGCAAAGCCGATACGAGCGTATCATTCAGCTTGTCGGCAAGGGCAAGCGCCTGCGCTGATTGCAGCGCAAAGCTTCTCTTCCGCGTCTAAATTTGATGTCGATGACATATCCGCCCCAGCGCGCTAGGTCAGCCGAGCTGACTGTGAACTAACATACTAAAGACTATGCGGACTGTTCAACAAACAAATCCTCGCAACCCGCTGGCCGACGAAGGTAATCTTGCAATCGGTCGATAGCTGTAGCGGTCAGCACCACGTCTTCACCATCGTGACGGCCTTCAATTTGCCCGTCTTTTACGAGATGAGCAATCCAGCGCCGTCCAACCAGCTGTCCCGCGTGAGAAAGCTCGCACAGCTTTTCTTCCGATAAAACAGCATTATTGGCCATCGCAACAAAGAGATGAAGCAGCATGTTCCAGGGAAACTCGTCAAAGATTTCACTGGGGAAAAGCTTATACCGGCGGTCTCGCTCGGCAATGAGCCTTTGAGCCTCCCTGGCACTATCTCGATCACCTGTCACGACTACACCACATTGATTGATTGACCTTGCTCAGCAGGTAAGAACTCGAGCAACAAGGTGTCATCTACCAGCAGGGTAATATCCACAAGGACCTAAGCTGTTCTGTGGTATATCCAACAGAAGGTGGCCCTAGTTAGCGCGACCTGTCATCAACGCCTTTCAGGCTGGGGCTATTCGAGGCGCGTCCTTACCAAAGGGTGCAACCAAATGGCGATACTCCGCTTCCGGCCGCCCGTAGCTATCGCCTGCCAGATCCTCGAGTTTCACTCGATCAAGAATTATAACACGGCCACGCTTGGACCGTATCATTCCGGCTCCCTCCAGCACGTGCAACGAAACGGTTACGCCAGATCGCTCGGCGGCTATCATCATCGCCATAAATTCGTGTGTCAGGTGTATGTCGTCGCCGTCGTTGCGGTCATGGCACATCAGAAGCCACCGTGCGAGGCGGGCCTCGATGCGCTGATGAGCGTTTGACACGGCACTGTGAGCGGTTTGGGTTATGAATGTTTGAACGTACCGCAGCAATGTGGTCCGCAAGGTGATGCTTCGGTCTACTGCGGCCAAAAACAGAGGCGCTTCGATACGTAGCCCGGTGTGTCCGTTAACTTGCATGAATATGACGTGCGGTGAGCTGTCTGCACCCAGCAGTAAAGGGATGCCAGCGAAGCCCTCTCTACCGAAAATGCCGACTTCGGTAGGGCCGTTGTCCGCCATCTCTGCGACTACCGAGGCGACCCCGCCCTCGGGAAACCAGACGTACTGGATAGGCATGTTAGCGGCTATTAACACGCGCTCGCGATGAAGTATTTCGCGGGTAAAATTGGGTTCGAGCAAAGCCAAGTCTTCGACAGATAGTGCTGCAAGTAACGTATTAGCGGAGGACCGCTCAGTTGGGTTCGGCACGAAATCGCCCCTCGATATGGGGCGAGGGCGCACGCATCCTTCGGCCGCTTGCGCCCGGATCGTCGGCAAGCGATGGCAAAAGCATAGCATACGGTAGCGAGCTTGTACTGTCAGTGTATGCGCTCTGTGCGATATCACACAAAGTGCCACCGTTTGGAGGCAAGTGAGATCCTTCGCCACCGATCGTATGATCAATTTCAGCCAACGCAGTGGCGCGATGTCAGGCCATTGCTGCCAATCTCGACTGTTGGATGCAGCACAGAGGCTGGGCATCGTATGTCGCTTCGACCATCAAGATGCGCAGGGAGTGCAAACTCCGATCGGGATGGGGATGGTCGAGGGCGGCATGATGTGTTTTCGCGAGTCTACACGCATAGATTGGCAACGATCTCGTTTATTTGCTACCCCTGCAATGGTAGCCAGTATTCGTATTGAGGCCAGTGTGCCGCCCTTCCCAGCGACATTAGCGGTCGTCTTTAGCGCAGCTTTGTCCCGAACGTCATGACACGGCCAGCACTCATATCTCGAGATCTTCTCATTTACCTACCGTTTGTTAGTTATTCTGTTTATGACAGATTACTAGCTTGCAATATTAAGGTAACTATAAATATAGCATTCGGTTGTAAGCGAACTTCATTTCTTAGTTTAAAGGAATGCTATAATGGCCATTAAGCGGAAAAGCGCAGGGCAGCGGCAACGTGCTCTTGCAGACTTTGGCGATTTCACTCTTTGCTGTGATGATCTACAAACGACTTTGGACGAAGGTTGCAGGCTTGTTGCAAATGCTCTTGGCGTTCCGTTGGCAAAGATTATGGAAATCGAAGCTGGGCATAACACGGCTCTTGTCCGGGCCGGTGTAGGCTGGCGATCCGGCATAGTCGGTATAAAGCGCATTTCTCTCGATGATGGGTCTGCAGAGGCTTTTGCGATCAAAATCAGTGAGCCAGTTGTCATCATCGACGTTGATAGCGAAAGTCGGTTCCATATTCCCGAGTTCCTGTTTGAGCACGGCATTGTAGCTTTAGTGAACGTGCCAATCTTCCTGCCGGGTGGGGTGCCTTATGGAATATTGGAAGTAGACTCGCACGAAGCTCGAAATTTCTCGGACAACGATGTTCAGTTTTTACGTACTTATGCGAGTATACTTGGTCCGGTAATCGACCGTCTTTTTAAAATCGCCGACCTTGTAAGTAGCAACGAACGCTTCCGTGTTGTTGTAGAGAATGCACGTGATGTTGCTATCTTAATAAGCGATCCTATCGGAATGATCACTGACTGGTTTCCCGGTGCGGAAGATACGTTTGGTTGGAGCGAGAAGGAAATGGTTGGACAAAATGTTTCAATTCTTTTCACCGAGCAGGACAACGAGACCGGGGCGCCAGAATGGGAAGCAGAAACCGCGGTGACGAACGGTAAGGCTCCGGATGTGCGCTGGCACGTTACGAAGGGCGGCAAGCTTGTCTACCTGGACGGTCAGACTATCGCGTTGCGCAATACAAACGGTACGCTTCGCGGCTTTCTCAAAATCGCCCACAACCTCACAGCACGTAAAAAACTAGAAGAACGCCAGGCGGTGTTGCTGGCAGAGCTTCAGCATCGTGTACGCAACGTACTCGCGATTGTTGCTGCGATCGTGCAACGGTGTAATATCGATGTTTCGACGAGAGAGCTTCGTGATCTCATTAGTGGTCGGGTAGCAGCCATGGCCCGCACCCAAGCACTACTGACGCAGGATGCGGGAGCAGGCGTTCAGCTTGAGCATATGGTCCGCGAAGAGCTACTGAGCCAAACCGAGGAAAATCGGTTTACGATTGATGGTTCTCCGGTACTGCTTTCTCCAAAGGCCGCTGAGGTTCTTACCCTTAGCGTACATGAGCTTACGACTAATGCATGCAAGTACGGTGCTTTGGCAGCACCTACCGGTCGTGTCGATGTTCATTGGATAACTGACAGCCGTGAAGGTCAAGAGTGGCTAGAATTCTTTTGGTCGGAAACCGGCGTCGATCTTAGACCTGTTATCCCGCGCCGCACTGGCTTCGGGACAGAGCTTATTACTCGTCGGGTGCCGTACGAACTTGGTGGACAAGGCCAACTGGATTTTAGCGAACAGGGACTGCAATGCAGTATCATCTTCCCGCTGATTAGAGGCGACAGCATTCTGCAACCAGGGTCAGCGAGCGAAACGCTACATGACGGAAGGCGATGATGAGCACTAGCATCCTGCCACTAGCCTACTGCTGCGTGTTGGTAGTGGATGACGACTACTTTTTGGCGGAAGCTACGCAGGAGGCGTTGATCGAAGAAGGTGCCACCATCTTGGGCCCTTATGGTAAGGCAGCTGACGCATTACGGTCCTTAGACAAGCAGTCGCCAACACTTGCAGTTGTCGATCTTAATTTAGGGACTGGTCCTGACTTCACGGTTGCTCGAGCGCTCGCATTGCGTAATATTCCGACGATCATCGCTACCGGTTACGATAAAGGTATCATACCATCAGACTTAGTCAACATGCCTTGCCTTCAGAAGCCCATCACGAGAAGTAAGCTTCTCACGGCATTAATTGATCTGAACAAGTCAATTTACAAATAATATTGGTGAACGATATAATTAATTATACAGGTGGTAGTTATATCCATCATTATACTTGTTGCAATTAATAAGCAATATCCGGAAACTCAATAGCCGTGCGTTTGGCATCAAGCTTCGGGAACTGCTCGGCCGTCGCCCCTCCCCATGGTAGATCTCCCCCGACGACGGGCGATCTGCAGGCCGGCAAGGACCGACCCCAGATTATCGCGGACAACAAGCTCAAGAAAGTCTTCGGCCAAAAGTCAGCGAGCATGTTCGAGACGAACAAGCATCTCAGCCGTCATCGGACCGCTATCAAATACGGGCGTCGCGATAATTCTGGCGTTCTCCAGTCCGCCTCTCTGTACACGCCGTTAATTTTCTTGCAGCTGGCGGTGCAGCCACGCTGCCCCCTGCCCGTTTACATTTTCTGCTGCAGAAGTGGCGATATTTGCGACGTTCGAAACTTAGGAGTTTGGCGACAAGTACCAGATGCCCATATGCCACAACCCCGAAGGCTGATCGACTATGTGGTGTGCAGCACTATCAGCAAAGCCAGACTGATCGCGCTCGAGAGACAGAACTACTGCAACCGCCACCCTACCGCAACGGTGCGCACGTCCACCCCAAGCCCGAGCGCTGCATGGACACGACGGTAGCAACGTGGAATGCGGTTGATCGAGGCGAGGGCAGCGGTGGGCACCAGTTCCAGCGAACGGCAGGCGAGCAGTGCCAGGAAGCCGATAATTACCACGGCCTCAGATGGGCGAGGTCGAACCAACTGGCAGCAGGCTCGCCGTCCTGAGCGGCCTTCGCCCGTCATACTCACGCCCAACCCAGACCATAGTCTCCAAACCAAGATCTCGCTTTCGTCGCCCGAGCGAAGCGAACGCCGCGGGCGTGCTGGACGGGAATAAGTCGCACCGCAATTCAGTGAAGCGGATCGATGAACGTAGGTTAGGCTTTCATGCCGGCCGCTAACCGGCTTTGTCCGCTCCGAAAGTGCTGGTTTATGCATACGTTCGAACTACTGCTCATACTGGTCGCCGCCTCGGTGGCGCTTGCCTATGCCGCGCAGCGCCTGCGTGTTCCGCTTGCGGTTGCGCTGGTGCTGGGCGGCATAGCTCTGGCGTTTGTACCAGGCGTTGGCATGGTTACGCTCGATCCGGAACTGGTGCTGGCGCTCTTCCTGCCGCCGCTACTTCAGGCCAGTGCCTACCGCACCGACTGGCCGGCGTTTCGCTTCAACCTGCGACCTATCCTGTCGCTGGCACTGGGCGCGGTGTTCTTTACCGCAGCTGCTGTGGCGATCGTCGCCAAACTGCTCGTTCCAGGACTTCCCTGGTGGGCAGCGATCACACTAGGCGCGATCGTCGCTCCGCCAGACGCGGTCGCCGCAGCGGCGATCCTCAAGCAGGTCAAGTTGCCCAAGCGCATCGTCACGGTGCTGGAAGGCGAGAGTCTCATCAACGACGCCTCGTCGCTGGTGCTCTATCGGTGTGCGGTCGCCGCCACGCTGGCGGGCACCTTTAGACTTGGCGAAGGCGTGTTCCAGTTCTTTGCCGCCGCGATCGGCGGCACCTTGGCGGGTTGGTTGGTGGGCCGCGCAGCCATGTGGATCTTCGTCCATCTCGAAGACACGCTGCTCGACATTACCGTCAGCCTTTTAGCGGGGTTCTTTGCCTACTTCCTGGCTGAGCAGGTCCACGTCTCGGGCGTGCTGGCAGCGGTGGGCTGCGGGCTGGTGCTCGGCCGTCGCCAGCACGCGGCCTTCACCGGCGAGACGCGGCTCGGCATGGCGACAGTGTGGGGCTTCGTCGAGTTCTTGCTCACCGCGCTTGTGTTCATGCTCATCGGACTTCAGCTGCGCGGTATCGTCGAGCGGCTCGAAGGTTATGATGCGAAGAGCCTCAGCCTGATTGCGGTGGCGATATCGGCGACGCTGATCGTCAGTCGCTTCGTCTGGATCTTTCCGGCGACGTTACTCCCCCGCATGTTATCTCGCACGACTCGGGAAGCGGACCGGATGCCGCCGTGGAGCTATCCGACAATCCTTTCCTGGGCCGGCATGCGGGGCGTGGTCAGCCTGGCGACGGCGCTGGCTCTCCCCGCCCGCTTTCCAGGGCGAGACATCATCGTCTTCCTGGCCTTCTGCGCGATCTTCGCGACGCTCGTCCTGCAAGGCACGACACTGGGCTGGGTGATCCGCCGTCTCGGGCTGGAGCAGGAGGAAACGACGTTGCCAGAGCCGGATACAGCACAGGCGCGTGCAGAGCTTGCCAGCGCATCCTTGGACGCGGTGCAGGAGCATCTCGACAACGATGCCTCGGAGCACGGCGAGGCCGCAGCCGAGCTGGTCGAGGAGTACAAGGTGCGAGCCGATCGGGCGAGCATCGAAGGGCAGGACGTCGAGACCAAGACCGACCAGCTTATCGCCCAGCAGCGTCTGCGTCTTGTCGCTATCGAGGCGGCACGCGAGACGCTGATGGAGCAAACTGACCAGATCGACGCAGAAGCGCATCGCGCGCTCGGTGAAGAACTTGACCTGGAAGAGCGGCAGATCCACCGCGCGCTCGGCGAAGCGTAACAGGCGCGTCTAACTTGCATCGGGAGCATCTATAAGCAACGACATTCTACGGCCCGATGGTGGAGCGCATCTGCGCACCGTTGCCCTGCCCCGCGATGCGAATGCCAGCGGCGATATCTTCGGCGGCTGGACGCTGTCGCAGATGGACCTCGCAGGCGGCACCTTCGCGGCTGCCCATTCCGCTGAGCGCGTGGTCACGGTGCGGATCGACGTTGTCGAGTTCCTCAAGCCCGTCTCGGTTGTTGACGACGTCAGCGTGTTCTATGAACTGGAGCACGAGGGCGATACCTCGATCGCCGTCATGATCGAGGTGTGGGCGCGGCCTCGTACCGGTGATACGCAGCATAAGGTGCCCGAGGGCGTGTTCTGCTACCTAGCCGTCGGCAAAGACAGCCAACCGACCCAAACGAGCTGAGCCGCCTTCTAC
>NZ_JPDP02000065.1:0-10214 GCF_000732685.2 Sphingomonas sp. STIS6.2 | reverse complement strand
TTGCCCATCGCGCCCACGTCCCAGGGATCGCCCGAAGTCTTTTCCACGTCTTGAAGATGTGCCCGACGATTGCCGGCGCACTGCATGGTCGCGGTCACTGTCCGGGTCGCAAATGCCGTTTGAAGTTCGGCAACCGTGTAGGAGCGCGGGCGGTCGACTAAGCCGTCCAGCGCTATACGATGATCGTCGGCCAGCTCCGGCGTTGGTCCGTGACTGCGGATGTAGAAGTTCGCCTGCGGCGTCAGGAAGGACGTGATCAGTTTATCCGGGGGCGTTTCCGCATTGAGCGGCTCCGGACAGCGGAGGATCAGATTCTGTTCGGCGCGATCGGATGCGGTCATGCAAGCGGCCTACCATGATGAAATCAGTAGCGAAATCGATCGTTTTGCTGGGCGATGTCACCCAGACTCTTTCGATAGCCTATCCCTTTCTAGACGGCGGTGGAGCGATCACCATGCCGTCGCGCGAAAGGCGCCGAGCGCCAGACAGCCTTTCCCGTAGATCGTCGCGATGTGACTGGACTTGCTACGACGGCTTTGTCCCAAAAGTCGTCGCTAGGTACTAGGGATGACGGAAAACCCTGTCGCCATCGCAGATGCGCGACAAACGGGTGATTTGCGCCGCCTGAACCCGGATGAGGGCGCTTAACGTATATCTGGGTCCGTTCTATGTACCGACCCCGAAGAGGGGGCGATCCGAATGATCCGTCCCGAGTGGAACATGCAAGGGCTGGGTGAATGCCCGGCATCTGTAACGGGCACCCCGGAATCCGCCAGCCCACTTGTTGGCATGTGAACATGATAGCACGAGAACACGAGAACACGATGGAACGTGAACACGTGTCTGGCATGTAGAGGTTGGTAGCAAAGCCTATCGGTGAGTTTTGGGGTAGCGGCTCACCTTTGGGCCGACGCGCTGAAATCTACCAGCACGGGCAGTTCGGGAATTCCGCCGCGCAGCTTTGCCCGTCGTACAATGCTGTGCTGGTCGATCAGGTTCTGTGCGTCGCGCTTGCCGCTGGACGTTTTTGGGAACCAGTGGAGTGCCACCCGTTCGACCTTGCGCCCGTTCTTGATCGGCGTGAAATCGACATAGAAGGGGCAAAGCTTGTTAATTTCCTCGACAGCCACCTTCAGACAATATTTGTTCATATCAGCGAAGCGTTCGAGTTTACCTTCAGGCACGTTAAGCAGGCCGCGCAGCTCTTCGATCGTAAACTCCTCTTTCTGTTTGTATTCGAGACCAATGCGCCGCTCGATCATTTCATAGAGACAAAGTGCGTATTTTGACTCGAAGCAATACATTACCTGCGTCTTGAGACGGGCATAAACCTGACTGTTCCGCAGTATCTCGATTAGCTCTTCTGGGATACGATAGTGAAGGAAGCCGTCTTTTTCGAGGCTTTCATCACTTGGGCCGAGCAGCTGGACACGGCGCTTGTAGCTCTTGCCATCCTTGCGGATCGTGACGATCGCGATGGTGCCCATGAGGCGCAGCAGTGAACTCTCTATGCGCTCGTTGCCTTGGTGCGTCCCTTTCAGTCCGGATTTCGCAATGCGATGGATGATCGGCTCGCCAATGCGTTCCCAGGCATTGGCGATCAGCAGGTTGTAGATACGGCGATCCGCGAGGGTGAGGGGGCTTAGCTCTACAATATCGACCAACTCGCCGGGCTTGACGATTTCACCGTAGTTGGCGGGATCAAAAGGATTTCCACGTCCCTTCTGGGCCAGCGTGCGGAATGTCATATCGACCACGGCAGGTTGCGACATAGGCTTGACCAACGGTGAGCTAGAGGAACTTACCAACTCACCCTAATCACGAAAAGTGAGCTAGGCAAATGTTTCAGCTCCCCCGTGGAGCAGAGAGGCGGATACCCCAAAACTCACCGATCCTTTTAACCCAACCATTGGGGTACCCCAACACTCACTGGACCCTGCCCGAACACTCACTTTTACCGACCCCAAAGCTCACCGCATGCTACCCCGAAACTCACGCGAATCGACCCCAACGCTCACTATTGGAGGCATTTTTCGGCAGAAATACGGACCTTTCAGGGCTCTGAATCTTGAATCAGAAGAATTAGAGAATCTGAACGGCGAAAGGTGAGCTTTGGGGTGGCGAGCCTGTGGATAACCACCGTCAGAATAGGCAAATGGAATCGGCCTAATGGCCGATGCACTATTCGTCTGGTGCCAGCTGCGCTGTCACCAGAGCGGCGCAAACGCCGCGTGCTTAGCGGAAAAAGAAGAAAGGCAAGCTGGCGACCAGATACTACGCCAGAGCCGACCAAGAGCGCCATGAGGGCAGGGAAGAGGGCTTTGCCACGATCCGCACCCTTGCAGCACCGAACCTCGCTGTTGGTGCTTAAATCAGCTCCTTCGCGATCGGTTTCGTAGATCGTCAATCCGATCACCAGCTCCGTCACCTTCGGAAGGTGAGGCGCTACCCCAAAACTCACCTTTCGCACATCGTCACGCAGGATCGAACAGGCCAGTGAACTCGCGTTGATCGTAGTAGCGGATTTTCTCGACCGCGAGCGGGTTTTCGCCCTGGCGGAGCAGCAGAAGCTGATCGGGCCGCATTCGCATGATTTCGTCCGGTGTGGCGAGCCGGCGAGCGGAGACGTGCCCGCTGACACTCTCCGAGGGACCAGCGCGGTTTTCGCCCCAGCCGGTGCCGCGCGACGTGCTGACGGTATCATATTCGATCGTGGTGTCGCCGATCGTGCGCGAGAGCATGTCGGCGGTGGCATGATCGTTGACCCCGAACGTCTGGATCACGCCGGCGTTGGACATGAAGGTGCCGGCGCGCTCGCCATAGGTGGCCTTAAGCTGGTGCATGTCCTGGAGGATCGGCCAGAGCTGGAGGCCATAGCCCGCCATCAGGCCCATCGCGCGTTCAACCGGTTCGAGACGGCCGAGCGCGGCGAACTCGTCCAGCAGGAACAGCACGGGCCGGGCAGGACGGGCGGTGGACCGCGCCATGTCGGTGACGGCCTGGCTCACCAGCAGCCGCAGCCAGCGCGCATAGGTGTCGAGCCGATCGGGCGGCAGGCACAGGAACACGGTGGCGGTCGTGTCCTTCAGCCCCGCGAAGGTGAAATCCGACGCGGCGGTGCTGGCGACGATGCGAGGGCTGTCGAGAAAGTGGGTATGGCGCTGTGCCGAGGACAGCACGCCAGCGGCTTCGCGATCGGACTTGCCGAGCTGGCGGTTGGCGGCGCGGGCGATCAGGCCACCGGCGCCGGCGCTGTCCTGCATTTTGGCCAGCAAAGCGGCAAAGCCGGCAGGGGCGAGCGTCAGCTTGTCGCGCACCGTCGCCAGCACTCGGGCGTCGGCGGGTTCGTGGACGACGGTATGCAGGATCAGCCCCGCGATCAGCGCCTTGGCTTCCTCGTTCCAATGCGCTTCGCCCGATTGCCCCGGCGCGTCATGCACTAGGGCGTCGGCGAGGGTGTTGGCATCTTCCGCGAGATCGAGGCTGGCGGGATCGAGCCGGTCGAGCGGATTGTAGCGGGCAGGCGGCTGACCCGACACGCCGAACGGATCGAGGCACCAGACCTTGCCCTTGGCGGCACGCGCACGGGCGGTGACGCGGGCATTCTCACCCTTGGGGTCGATGCAGATCACCGAGCGATCGAGCAGCAGCAGGTTGGGAATGATCGTGCCGACGCCCTTGCCCGACCGGGTGGGTGCCATCGTTAGCAGATGCGCCGCGCCGTCGTAATGCAGCAGCTTGCCTGACTTCGCCGAGCGGCCAATCAGGAGATCTCCGTTCGCCTCCAGCTTTCGCACGTCGGTTCGGTCGCCGAAACGAGCGGAGCCGAGCAGATCGCTCCGCTGGTTGGCGGCGCGCCGGTTGAAGCGCCAAGCCAGGAACAGGATCGCGCCGGCCAGCAGGAACGGAATGTCGGTCGCAATCTCACCATAGCCGAAGATGCCCTTGAGCCAGGCGTTGCTCGCCATCAGCACCACGAAGGCGACGAAGACCGCGAACAGCGGGCTGATCCGTCGCCTCGGCATCAGTGCGCTTCCATCGGCGTGACCGGCAAGGACCGGTCGGAGTCGGGATGATCGAGCAGCCGGAGCAGGATTTGCGATACAAGGGGAGGGGGCACGCCCTCGTCAAGCATCATCGCGAAGAACGCATCGTCGTTGGGCGTCGGGATCATGTCCTCGATGACCAGGTTGGCGCGCGAGTCCGCCATGTCCTCATGCCACATCGCGATTTCCGCCGGCGTGCCGCGCACGAAATTCATCGCGCGGACTTGGGCACGGATCGTCTCGATATCGAAATCGCTCATTGCGCTTCGCTCCCTTCCGCTTCCGCGTCGAACGCCCGCTTGCCGCGCCGCTTCCATAGCGCCAGCACGTCGCCAGCATCGTCGCCGCGACCACGCCCGGCGAGATCGAGCAGCGCGCCGTAGAGCGTGGCGCGATCGTCGTCGGTCAGCTCGACCAGCCCGGCTTTCTGGACCAGCCCGCCCAGTTCAATCAGATGGCGTGTTCGTTCGCGACGTTGCACGACCCAGCCCCTGCTATCCGTTCGCCGTTCCGCCGCTTCCGCCCGCAGCGTCGCCGCCTGGTTCAGTCGCAGTGCCCGATCCGTCGATTGCAGCAGCGCCGCCACCTTTGCGCCCACGTCGTTGAAAGAAGGCCGCGCCCTTCGCGCGCCATGCCTCCTTCGCGCCCGCATCCTTTGATCCGATCGCATCGAGCAGCACCCCGGCGAGGGTTTCCGGATCAAGCGCATCGGCCCCGGTCGCAACGACGAGCTGGCCAAGCTGTTCGACCCGCTTTGCCTTGAGCGCGCGGGCCTTGTCACCCAGTGCCTTCAGCTCGGCATCGTAATCGCGAACCTTCCGCATCGCCTTTACCCTTCCGCGTATCGCTCATCAACATCTTAGCGCGCCGAGCATATGGGTAAAGCCAGAACGAGCAGAACGCAGCACCAAGTCAATCAGGAGGAGCGAAGCGGAGGATGAGTGCGCGCTTATACGTCGTTGCCGACGTGCGCTCAGAAGTGCAATAAGCAGGGCGTCATGGCGATCTACCATTTCTCCGCCAAGGTTGTGAGCCGCGCGAACGGATCGAGCGCCGTCGCGAGCGCCGCCTATCGCTCCGCATCCGAGCTGCACGACGATCGGTTGAACCGGAATCACGACTTCAGCAACAAGGCAGGCGTGATCCACTCCGAAGTGATGTTGCCACAGGGCGCACCGGAGCGTTTAAACGACCGCACGACCTTGTGGAACGAGGTGGAGGCAGGCGAGAAACGCAAGGACGCGCAGCTTGCCCGCGAGGTGGAGTTCTCGATTCCGCGCGAGATGAATGAGAAACAGGGCGTCCAGCTAGCGCGCGATTTCGTGAAGCAGCAGTTTGTCGATCGCGGGATGGTCGCGGATCTGAACGTGCATTGGGACAAGGCGAAGGACGGCACGCCCAAGCCGCACGCGCATGTCATGCTTGCGATGCGCGACGTGGGGCCGGAGGGGTTCGGGAAGAAGAACCGCGACTGGAACTCGACCGAGCTTTTGAAGGACTGGCGCGAGGCGTGGAGCGCCCACGTTAATGAGCGCATGGCCGAGCTTGGGCTTGAGGGTCGCATCGACCACCGCAGTTACGAGGCGCAGGGGATCGGGCTGGAACCGCAGCACAAGATCGGCCCGGCCGCATCGCGTCGTCCGGAGCAGGGGCTTGAGGCGGAGCGGATCGAGGATCACACGCGCATCGCTCGTGAGAACGGCGAGAAGATCATCGCCGATCCCAATGTCGCGCTGGACGCGATCACGCGGCAGCAGGCCACGTTCACCACTCGCGACCTGGCGACGTTCGCCTTCCGGCACAGCGACGGCAAGGAGCAGTTCGACCAGGTGATGGGGGCGGTGCGCGCCAGCCCCGAGCTGGTCGCATTGGGGAAGGACGGGCGCGACCAGGAGCGGTTCACCAGCCGCGACATGATCGCGGTGGAGAACCGGCTTGAGCGCGCGAGCGACGAGCTGGCGGGCCGCGCCGCGCATGGCATCGTCGATCGGCATCGTGACGCCGCGATCGACGCAGCCGAGGGCCGAGGGCTTGTCCTGTCGAGCGAGCAGCGCGACGCCTTCGATCACGTCACCGGCAACAGTGGGCTGGCGTCCGTCGTCGGCTATGCCGGCAGCGGTAAATCGGCGATGCTGGGCGTCGCGCGCGAGGCTTGGGAGGGGCAGGGCTACACGGTGCGCGGCGCGGCGTTGTCAGGCATCGCGGCCGAGAACCTTGAGGGCGGGTCCGGCATCCAGTCCCGCACCATCGCCAGCCTTGAACACGCATGGGGGCGGGGGCGTGAACAGCTAGGCCCAAGGGACGTGTTGGTGGTGGACGAGGCCGGCATGATCGGCTCGCGTCAGATGGAGCGGGTGCTGTCCCAAGCACGCGATGCCGGGGCCAAGGTCGTGATGGTCGGCGACCCCGAGCAGTTGCAGGCGATCGAGGCCGGCGCGGCCTTTCGCAGCGTCACCGAGCGCCACGGCGCGGCCGAGATCACCGAGATACGCCGGCAGCGCGAGGACTGGCAGCGCGACGCCACGCGTGCGCTGGCGACCGGGCGCACCGGCGAGGCGATCCATGCCTATGACAGCAAGGGCATGGTCCACGTCGCCGACAACCGTGACGAGGCGCGGGGCGAGCTGGTGGACGGTTGGGATCGCGCACGCCAGACCGAGCCGGGCAAGACCCGGATCATCCTCACCCACACCAACGCCGAAGTGCAGAGCCTCAATGGCGAGGCGCGCAACCGGTTGCGCGCATCCGGCGACCTTGGCGACGACGTGACGGTGAAGGCCGAGCGCGGTGAGCGGCAGTTCGCGACGGGCGACCGCATCATGTTCCTGCGCAACGAGCGCGGCATGGGGGTGAAGAACGGCACGCTGGCGACGATCGAGCGGGTATCGTCCGAGGGCATGGCGGTGCGCCTCGATGACGGGCGCGGCGTCGCGTTCGACACCAAGGACTATGCCCATGTCGATCATGGCTATGCGGCGACGTTCCATAAATCGCAGGGCGTGACGGTCGATCGCGCGCACGTCCTCGCCACCCCCGGCATGGACCGGCACAGCGCCTATGTCGGCATGTCGCGTCATCGTGACGACGTGCAGCTCCACTATGGCCGCGACGACTTCAGCGACCAGCGCCAGCTCGTCCGCGCGCTCTCGCGTGATCGCGGCAAGGACATGGCGGGCGATTACGCTAAGCCCGAGCAGGATCAGGCGCGGGCGTTCGCCGATCGGCGCGAGATCCGGTTCCCGGAACTCGCACGCCAGATGGTCGAGAAGGTGCGCGACAAGGCCAAGGGCATGTTTGCCGGTTTCCGGCCAAAGCCGGCTGTCGCGAAAGAGGGGGCGATTAACACTGCCCGCGATCACGGCCAGGGGGGTCTGATTAACACCGCCCGTGATCGCAGCCAGGGGGGGCCGATTAACACCACCTTGGACGTCTCTCAGGCCAAGGCGATCGAACGCTATGCACGTGCCGCGGGCGATATCGGCCGGATGCGCAACAAGGGTCTGCCGGTGCTGCCGCATCAGGAGAGCGCTTTGCAGAAGGCTGGCGAGAGGCTGGACGCGACCCGTCCCCATGCCGCGCGCGACCTTGCATCGGCGCTTGCGCGTGATCCGAAGCTTATCGAGCAGGTGTCGGGCGGCAACACAGTTGGCGCGACACGCGCGATGGCCGACGAGAAGCGTGTGCGGCTAGACCCGGACGCGCGTGCCGAGCGGTTCGTGGAAGGCTGGCAGAAAATGCAGCAGGCGCGGGCAGGAATGGAGCGGGCCGGCGACAGTGCCGGTGCCGAGCGGTTGCGTGAGCGGATGGAGAAGGTGGCGGGCGGGCTGCACCGCGACCCGCAGCTCGAATCCGCACTGCGTCGCCATGCACCCGACCTGGCGCTGAAGCAGGAAAGCGAGCGGTCGATCGGCGATGCGCTGTCGTCGTCGCTCGATCGTGGGCGCGACCGGGATCGGGGGATGAGCCGGTGACGGTTCGTGCTTTCGGGTACGATCCGGTTTGTGGTTTCATGCAGTAAAGGGGAAGAAGTGCATGGGTGACGATCACGAACTGGACGCCGCAGCGGAGGCGTTTGAAGGTGTCCGCGGTGAGCTTGCGCTGTTGCGCCGCGCCGTCGAGCGGCTGTCCGCGGAGCGCGCCGAGGTGCCGGAGATACCCGATTACAGCGAGACGCTGGGGAAAATGGCGAAGGCGCTCAACGCGACCATGCAAAATGTCGGCGTGCTGGCGAAAACGGCCGAGGACAATGTCGCGCCGCGCTATGTCGCCGACCGGATCGTCGCGGCTGGCGGCCATGCCCGCGACGAGGATCGGCGCATGATCGCGACCGCCGGTGAGAAGATGGACAAGGCGACGACCGCTTTGCACGGTATCGGCGGTTCGGCCCGCCGTGCGGACGAGCAGCGCCGTACCTTGTGGCAGGTCGGTGCGGGAGCGTGCCTGGGCGGGGCGCTGCTATGGACGATCGTGCCGGGGATCATCGCGCGCGAGCTCCCGGCGAAGTGGCAGGTGCCCGAGTGGATGGCAGCGCGCACGCTCGACCTACCGAAATGGGAAGCAGGGCAGCGCCTCATGCGAGCTGCTGGGCCGGAGGCTTTCGCTAACATCGCGGCAGCCGATCGGATCATCACCGCAAATCGCAAGGCTGTGCAAGCCTGCTACAAGATAGCTGTGAGGACTAAGAAGACGGTGCGCTGTACCATCGAGATCAGTCAGGATGACGGGGCGGCAAGAAGTGCGATCGTCAGCTCCACGGATTGAAGTGCCCAAGCGGTGCAAGCCGATCATTCCACCGGACAGCAGCGATGCGCTATGCGGAAGGGGCAAGTGCTTCGATGATCCGGCAGTCGGCGACGGTGTTGCGGCTACAGGAATCTATCAACGCGTCGAGTTCACCAGCAAGCGCGGTGAGGTCTGCAATTTTGCGTCTGATCGCGTCGCGGTGTTGGTTGGCAACGACATCGACAGCGATGCACGACCGATCGCGGTGATCGGCAAGCCCCATCAACTCGCGTACTTGGTCGATCGAGAAGCCAAGATCGCGCGCACGACGGATGAAGGAAAGGCGGCGTAGATGCGCGCCCTCATAGGTCCGATAGTTTCCCGCCGATCGCTCAGGAGCCGGCAGCAAGCCAATCTGCTCATAGTAGCGGATCGTCTCGACCTTGGTGCCGGTCGCACCGGCCAGTTTTCCGATCGTCAGTTTCTCAGACACAGCGCTTGACCCTCTAGCGACTAGAGGGTGCATATAGGCTGTCAGATCGATTCTATCGAGGTGGCGAACATGGCCTGCACAAGCTGCGCGTCCGACAAGGCGGGTACTCTCAACGACCCCAAGTGGCGCCGAGCGCTATGGATTGCGCTCGCCATCAATGGCGGCATGTTCGTTATCGAAATCATTGCCGGCATCACGGGTGGATCGAAGGCACTCCAAGCCGACGCGCTCGACTTTTTTGGGGATACTGCGAACTACGCAATCAGCCTTGGCGTTGCCGGGATGGCGATGGCCTGGCGTGCACGCGCTGCGATGTTGAAGGGGGCGACGCTTGCTTTGCTAGGCATCTATGTCCTGTTCGCGGCGGGATGGGGGGCGCTCCACGACGCAACGCCCCATGCCGAGATTATGGGCATGGTTGGCATCGCGGCGCTGATCGCGAACCTTGTGGTCGCGGTCATGCTGTACCGCTTCCGAAGTGGTGATGCGAACATGAGATCGGTATGGATTTGCTCGCGCAATGACGCGATCGGCAACATCGCCGTCGTACTGGCCGCAGGCGGAGTGTTCGGCCTAAACAGCGCGTGGCCTGATCTTGCCGTCGCCGCTTTGATGGCTGTGTTGGGAATATCCGGCGGTGTTCAGATCATGCGGCAGGCACGCGCCGAAATGCACGGCGAGCCTTTATCCGCCCCCGCTAGTTACCAGCAGTCGTTACATGGCAGTCGGTAAGCTGCTAAGGCGCGGGCCGATGCACCGCCTTTTCGCCCTGCTCCTCAGTTTCATGCTCGTGCTTATGCTCGGGCTTGGATCAGTCGCGCATGCGACCGAAGGCGTGACGTGCATTGATACCACAGCGGTCAGCTCCCTCGATCATTGCGACGGCGACGCTGACCAAGTGCCGGCAGACGCCGACAAGGCGTATCCTCACCATCATGGCGGTTGCCACGGCC
>NZ_JPDP02000064.1:0-7831 GCF_000732685.2 Sphingomonas sp. STIS6.2 | reverse complement strand
CGACATTCGAGACGTTCGAAACTTAGGAGATGCGCGACAGGGCGTTTCCCTTTTCCATAGTTACTTCTTCATTCCGAATGAGCGGCAGACACTGTGTCGGAATTGCGTCAAGGCCGGGGACGATGTCAGCTATGGATGGCCACTGCATCTATCGAGCGGAGGTCAGATCCCGCTGGAGCGATGACGGGGATGTCCTCGAACGCAAAGAGTTTCCTATGGATCAATCGACTGCCTCAGCCACCGGTCGCGACGCGGATCCGACGGAGGCTGGGCATCATCCCCAGGCGGGTCTGCTGAAGCTGACACTTGGTGCGATCGGTATCGTGTTCGGGGATATCGGCACATCGCCGCTTTACGCCTTCCGCGAGACGTTTGCCGGGCATCATACCCTGACGGTCGACCGCCTCCACGTCTTCGGCGTGTTGTCGCTCATTTTCTGGTCGATGATGATCGTCGTCACGCTCAAGTACATCACCATCCTCATGCGGGCGGATAACCGTGGCGAAGGCGGCAGTCTGGCATTGCTTGCCTTGATCACCCGCAAGCTGGGTGACTCGCGTTCAACCGCCGGGCTTGTCCTGCTAGGGGTGTTCGCCTGTGCGCTGTTCTACGGCGACAGCATGATAACCCCGGCGATTTCGGTGCTGTCGGCGGTTGAGGGGCTCACTGTCGTCAATGCCAGCTTCCAGCCATTCGTGATCCCGATCGCTATCGCGATTCTGATCGGGCTGTTCTCCATTCAGCGCTTCGGCACGTCTGCGGTCGGCACGCTGTTCGGCCCGGTGGTGAGCATCTACTTCCTGACGCTGGCCGTGCTGGGGGTGATCGGTATCTCGCACGATCCGTCCGTCATCCTGGCGCTCAATCCCTATCACGCATTCGGCTTCTTCCAGGCGGACATGTGGCGCGCCTTCCTGGCACTGGGGTCGGTCGTGCTGGCCGTCACCGGTGCCGAGGCCCTCTATGCTGACATGGGCCATTTCGGCCGAACTCCGATCAAGGTCGGCTGGATTTACCTGGTCCTGCCTGCGCTGATGCTGAACTATCTTGGGCAGGGTGCGCTGCTTATCGCGCAGCCGTCGGCAATCACGAGCCCCTTCTTCATGCTGGCGCCGGAGTGGTTTCGCCTGCCGCTGGTTATTCTCGCGACCTTCGCCACCATCATCGCTTCGCAGGCGGTCATCTCGGGCGCTTTCTCGGTGACCCAGCAGGCGATGCAGCTCGGCTTCATCCCGCGCCTGAAGATTACCCACACTTCGGTCTCTGCCGTTGGCCAGATCTACATCCCCATCATCAACTGGGTGCTGATGGCGATGGTAATCGTCCTCGTGCTGATGTTCCGTTCGTCAAGCAATCTGGCCTCGGCTTACGGCATCGCCGTCACCGGCGCGATGTTTATTGATACGTGTCTGCTGACAGTTGTGCTGTTCCGTCTGTGGCACTGGAACAAGTTCATAGCGGGTGGTTTGCTGGCGTTGTTCTTCCTCGTCGATGGTGCTTATTTCGCCGCCAACCTCCTCAAGGTGCCGGACGGTGGTTGGTTTCCGTTGCTGATCGGTGGGATTGCATTCACGTTGCTGACGACCTGGGGCACCGGCCGCAGGATCGTGGCAGAACGCATGCGTGCGCCTGACGATATCGAGACGTTTATCCGATCAGCTGCAAGCTCGATTGGGCGGGTGCCAGGCACCGCCGTCTTTCTGAGCGCGGCCGCCGATGGCGTACCACACGCACTCCGGCATAACATCAAACACAATAAGGTGCTGCACGAGCGTAACGTCATCGTGACCGTCCAGTTCGAGCGTGTACCGTTCGTGGACGAAGCTGCCCACGTGGCTATCATCGATCTTGGCAACAAGTTTAGCCGGATCATCCTGCGCTACGGGTTCATGCAGAAAACAGATGTTCCTGAAAGCCTGCAACAGGCTGAAGGCTGCGGGATCGGACTGGAACTGGATGACGTCAGCTTCTTCCTAGGACGGCAGACGATTATCCCCACCAAGCTGCCGGGCATGGCGCTTTGGCGGGAGCGTCTTTTCGCCTTGATGGTGCGGAGCGCGGAAACGCCAATGGAGTTCCTGAAGCTGCCATCGGCTCGCGTGATTGAGTTGGGCAGCCAGGTGGAAATCTAAGCAGATATGCCGGTCGGCGACCGGCCGTCATTTCCGCTTGAGATCCTTCACGATAGGTGTCGCCGCGCTCATGCCCTCCCATTCGGCGTCATTCAGCTCGAGCTCGATCACAAGCTCGAAGCCGTTCTTGCCGGCGATGCAGGGGGTGCCGAGAAACACGCCCTCGATCCCGTATTTGCCTTGAAGCCGCAGTCGAGACTGCGAGCACGGCGTGCTCGTTGCAAAGCACCGCTTCGCATGTGCGCTGGACGCTAAGGCCAATCGCCTATTCGGTATGCCTCTTGTGCTTGACGACCTCCCGTGGCGCCTGCCGCACGCGATCGAGCAACAGGCTGGTTTCCCTACCCTGATGGAAAATTACCCACTTTTGCGATGACAGCTCTCCGCTCGCTAAACGTCCGATTTGCTGGTCGCCGAAGGGTACGGGCGGGGGCATTCCCTTCTGATCAAACCTTGCTAATGCCGCCAAGGGCAAGCAGGGGGCTATGTCCTCCTGAGTGCTGGACATGACCAACATCGAAACGTCGCCCTTTGTGGATAGACTGCTGGCTTGGTCGCTACGCCATTCGATCCGGCCGCTAACGGGCAATGTCATTGCCACCGTGGCTATCATCATGGTGGGTCTGATCCGCGCGCTGTTTGTCGCGTCGATCGTACCCTGGCTTTTGTTCATCCCCGCGGTACTGCTGATCGCGTTAATGCTGGGCCGAGCAACGGGGATATACGCCAGCATACTCGCCGCGATCGTCGCCGGCCTTTCGATCGGTCACGCCAGCGAACCTCTATGGCTTACGTTGCCGCAGTGGACAGGAAGCATCGTGTTTGTCGCGGTGGCGTCAGGCATAGCCATCCTTGCAGCAGAGCTACGGGCAGCGTTTGCTCGGGCGACAAGACTGGCAAATGAGAAGGAGGCTGCCAGCCTACAGCTGGCTGAGCGTGAAGCCTTTCTGTCTAGTGTTCTTGCTAGCTCAACTGACTGCATCAAGGTCCTCGATCTCGATGGCCGCATTACTTTCATGTCCGAAGGTGGTCAGAAGGTCATGGAGGTCAGTGATTTCAATGAAATCGCTGGCTGCCCATGGCCGGACTTTTGGCAGGACAAGGGTAATATCGACGCTTGCGCTGCCATTGCAGCGGCCAAGGCTGGCGAAAGCCACAGCTTCACCGGTAGAGCTGAGACAATCGCCGGTACACCCAAATGGTGGCATGTAGCGGTCAGCCCGGTATTGGGGCGAAACGGTAGGCCCGAACGCATCCTTTCAGTCTCACGTGACATTACCGCGTCGCGCGAACATGAAGAAGAGCGCGGCCAACTCGTCCGAATCGTCGAGAACAGCGCTGACTTTATCGGCATAGCGCGGCTTGATGGCAGCGTGTTTTTTCTGAACGATGCAGCCTGCCAACTGGTCGGACTCGATCCTGGCGCAATCAATAGCGTAATGATCGCTGACTTCTTTCCGCCGGCCGAAGCGGAGGCCGTGTTGACGGAGGTTTTGCCAGCCGTAACCCGAGACGGCAGCTGGTCCGGTGAACGGATGTTCCTCCACTTTCAAACAGGCGAGCTGATACCGGTCCTTTACACGGTTTTCCCTGTCACCGACTACGACGGCACGCTCATTGGCTACGGCACTGTTACGCGAGATTTTCGGGAGCGCAGGCGAGCGGAGGAGCAGCAGGTACTACTCAACCATGAGCTGAGCCATCGCCTGAAGAACGTTCTTTCGGTCGTCCAGTCCGTCGCCGCTCAGACGCTACGTCAGGCTGACAATCTTCACGATGCCGGCGAAGCCTTGTCGGCACGGCTCGTGGCACTGGGCGAAGCGACCAATGTCCTGACAGCTCAGTCGTGGGCATCCGCGGATCTTGCCGAACTAACAGCGCGTGCGTTGGCGCCGCACGGAGGGCTCGGTGATCGGATCCATGCCGAAGGGCCACCGGTTACGTTAAAGCCTGAAGTAACACTGGCCTTGGCATTGGCGCTGCATGAGCTTGCTACCAACGCGGCCAAATATGGTGCGCTGTCCAATGCTACCGGACAGGTATGGCTTTCCTGGAGCATTGATGAGGGAACAGAACCTGGCGGCTCGCGCTTTTTAGTGAACTGGCGTGAAACAGGCGGACCACAGGTTGTCCCCCCTACCCGCCGGGGTTTTGGATCGATGATGATCGAACGGTCGCTGCGATCTTATTTTAAGGCTACGGCGCAGATCGAATATCTGGAGAGCGGCCTTGTCTTCTGTCTTGATGCACCGCTCGGTGAAGCCGCAATGGTGGGCAAGTAAGCGTCATGGGCCAGAGTAAACCGATCAACAGTCGCAGCATTCTCGTCGTTGAGGACGAAGCGCTAATTCGTTTCAATCTCATCGACTATTTCGAAAACGCTGGCTTCACCGTTTATGACGCAGAGAACGCTGACGGCGCGATAAGCATTCTTGTCGCCAACAGCAGCATTCGCGTCGTACTCACCGATGTTCAGATGCCTGGATCGATGGACGGCCTCCGCCTTGCCCACCACATTCGCAGCCGTTTTCCGCCAACGATCCTCTTCATCACCTCTGGTGTGATTTCTCTGGGCGAGAGAGACATGCCGGCTGACAGCTTCTTTCTCCCCAAGCCCTTCAACCCGCGTAGCGTCGTGCGGACGATCGACGGGCTACGAAGCTAATTTCCATCTGACTCAATTAGTTGGGCCGAAAGTTGTTTTCGGCACGTTAACCTGGATCATAGGAGTTGGTCCGATCTGTCACGTGCTCATCATCGAAGACGATCCGATCGTAGCGATGCATCTATCGCTGCTTGCGGAGGACGCAGGTGCGACGTCGATTGGAATGGCCGATACTGAGGCAGATGCATGTATTGCGGCTCAGGCACAGCGGCCCGATGTGATCCTCTCAGACGTACGTCTGTTTGAGGGAACCGGTCCCGGGGCGGTCGCCCGCATTCGTACAGACCATGGCCCAATTCCGGTTATCTTCGTCACCGGCACACCGGAAGAGTGCAACGCGTGCGACTATGCTGCTGCGATCTTGACCAAGCCGGTCAACGACCGGGCGCTAGTCGCGGCCTTCGTCCAAATTGCACCGTAGCTGCGGGTTTGTCGCAAAATAAGCGATTTTAAAAACGTCCGAAAGTCAGGACTTCCGCGACAATCCCGCGAAAGCCCTGTGTGGTAGGGACGTTAGGTGCCTCGCTCAGATGGTGATCTCGCCCTCGTCGCTACCATCCCAGTAGCGGATCGCCTTTGCATCGATACGAATCATCACTACACCGGGTGTGTCGATGCCCTCGGGAAAGTACCGATCGAGATCCTTTGTCCAATGATCGGCGAACGCGGCTTTGTCTTCGATCAGCGCAGCGGCGCCTTCGACAGTTACAAACAGCGGGGGACCGCCGAGCATACCGACCGCACCGGTATAGCTAAGCGTAACGTGCGGATCGACGCGCAGGTCGGCAATCTTTCGCGAGTTTTGATAAGCGAAGAAGTAGCTGTCGCCTCGATATTCGACATCGCCGTTGTTGCTCATCGGGCGGGCTGTCAGGGTGCCGTTGGGTGAGCGAGTGGCCATCATCGTAAAGTCCAACTTTGCCATCTTCTTTGACAGGTCGTCTAGGCTGAGGTCCGACATGGTGTTGCTCCTTCAGTTTGGGCCAGGAAGTATGCCCAAGCGCTTACAACGAATGGAGCGACGTATCGGTCGCGCGAGCCAATGCGACCATCGGCCCACGTTGCCAGAACTCCGTACTTTTACGACTGCGCCGCTTTCCCGTCGTTTAATCGCGACCCGGAAGTCAAGGTTTGAAGGCATAGATCATGCTCGAGGCGACGATGGAGCCGCTCCGGGGTGGTCGACTGAAGCAATCGCCTTTCCGTGGTCGCCGAGCGTGTACGTATACCGGGTGCAGGGTCGTTTACGCGGTCGGGACGGTGCCTGCCGCAGGATGGCTATTCGCGGATCGAGATCTTCCAAGGTTTCTCACGCAGGCTGCTCGCTGGGGAGCCGCTGCAACGGGAAAGGCGGAATGATCCAAACCACGCCCCGGCAGGGACGTTTCGGCGCGTCGGGTAGAAGCGACGCTATGGCGTAAGTTCGTTTGGCAACTCCTCTGCTGGCATGGTCATGCTGTGGTCACCGGCCGGCGCTCGAAGCATTCGCCGGACTTCAGCATCGCGTGCATGACGACGGAAAGCTTGCGCGCGACTGCGATGGCGGCACGCTTGAAGCCGACCTTCTCCCGAAGCTTGATCCCCCACTGGCGTAAATCGCTGTCGGCATGGGCGCGCGTCAGGATGACGGTCGCGGCTTCGTAGAGCAGTCCTCGCACGTAGACGTCACCCCGCCGCGAAATATGCCCGTCATAGTCGACCTCGCCAGATTGATAGCGTCTGGTCGTGAGCCCCAACCAGGCGCCAACCGAGCGTGATCTGGCGAAGTTGGCCGGGTCCTCGATCGCGGCGATAAAGGAGCAGGCGGTCAAGGCGCCAACGCCAGGTATTGAGGTGAGAAGCTGGCACTGTTTGCTCTGTCGGGCGGTACCGACGAGCTGCTTGCTCAACCCAGCAACCTTGACACGGAGTTCCCGCCACACGGCCAGAAGCGGTAGGATGATCGGCGCTAATCCCGGATGAGACCCCGCCAGATCGCAGACATGGCCGTCGAACACACGGCCTAGCCCCTTGGGTACGATCAGGCCGAAGGTCTTCATCAGGCCGCGTATCTGGTTCGACAGCTGAAGCTGCATCTTTAGCAACTGGGTCCGCGCGGTGACCAACGTGCGCACTAGCATGTTGTCATAACTCTTTACCCGGACCTGCTTGTAGAAAGCAGCTTCGGCTAGATGCGCGAGGCCATCGGCATCGTTCGCGTCGGTCTTGTTGTGCGCCATGTCGAGGCCCTTCTTAGCCTGGCGGGCGTCGATACAGATGGCAGGCAACCCGGCTGCTGTGAGCTCATGATAGTACCAGGTCGATAAAGGGCCCGTTTCGAACACGACCCGACTCACGTTCGGGGCGCGTTTGTAGATCATTTCTGCCAGTATCTTGGGATCAGACGGGCATTTACCTCGCCATATCCGCCGCCCGTCCTCGCAAACCGAGATGAATGTATCTTTCAGTGAAACGTCCAGGCCGATATACTGTGCCACGGCTGTTCTCCATTCGATGTTTGGGCCCGGCGTCCAGTCGTGAGCCCGTTTCGCCATCCTATCGGGGAACAGCCACCTGCCGAAATGCGCAGCTTCATCTACTGTCAGGCACATTTGAGGCGAATCGCTCTCCCGCGATTACGCCATGTTTCTCCGTCATCATTCGGCTGTTTTGGGAAAAGCCAATCGGGAACAGGTTTTGGGAAAATGGCCAAGCTGAGGCAAGAGCCCGTCCCATCCCCGTTCGGCTGCCCCAAGCGCCGTTCCCAAACGGGAAAGCGTCGAAAGGCACAATGTTGGCTATAGCTATCCGCCTGAGACGCTTACGGTTGGAAGGGGCGGATGATGAAATCTACATTTTGGCTGATGGTTCTGATACTTGGGGTCATTGCGTCAGGGGTAGCCGCAGTTGCGGAATGGCGCATCGGCAGACGCTCAGATGATCGTCGCCACCTATGGGGAGCGGGAGCGTCAGCACTCCTCGGTTTGGTCCTTGCGTCTTATCTTTTAGGTACCCCCTAGCTGGTGACTTGGCCTAGCAGCAAAACTGCTTTCCC
>NZ_JPDP02000063.1:0-12497 GCF_000732685.2 Sphingomonas sp. STIS6.2 | reverse complement strand
GACCTATCTCAAGCGTCAGAACCGTACGAGACTGTTGAAAAAGGATCGCGTGGGATCAGCGTGGTGGATGACAGGTGACGCCGGGCACCGGAGGATGCGCCGCGTATCAGGCCGGCGCGGCCTGCCGGGCCAGCAGCTGGAGGTTGTATGCCGCGGCAGCCATGGAGAACTCCTCAGCTGCTCCGGCGAGGCCTCTCAGCTTGAGCGTTCGTAGCCCCAAGTTGCGTTTCAGGTGGCCGAACACGCGCTCGATCCGCTTTCTTCGACGCCGCGCGTGCACATAGGCGTCGGTGCCGGCAAGGGCGCGCGCGGCATCGCGGGCATCCTCGCTGACGAGGCGGGTGATGCTGCGTTTCCGGCTGACGGTGCATCGGGGCTTCAGTTCGCAGCCAGCACAATCGGCAACATGGCTTCGGTATACGCGAACTTGGTTGGCGCGTTTGGTGCCGCAATAGCCGAGCGGCTTATCGGCCGGGCAGCGATAGGTATCGGCCTCGCGGTCATAGCGAAAAGCATCACGGGTGAAGAAGGCGTCGCGTTGGCGGCTGCGGTCGATGACCGGGATGTACGGGGTGATTTTCCGGTCGATTAGCCAGCCGAGCAACGGGCCGCTGCCATATGCTTTGTCAGCCGCGAGGCTCTCGGGTTCGATGCCCAGCCTGGTGCCGGCGCGTGACACCAGCGTCCGGGTCGCCGCCACCTCGGCTGCGAAGCGGGCGGGCGTCGCCTCCACGTCGAGGATGCAGTCGGTGTCGAGGTCGAGCAGGGGGTTAATGGCGTATGCGTAGCGCGCCGGTCCGTGCTTGCAGGTCAGCGCCGCCTGCGGGTCGGTCGGCGAGATGCTGGTCGGATCGACGGGCGCTGGTTCGTCGGGGTCCGGCGGCAACGCGGCATCGAGCGCCGCCAGATATTCGGCGACGGGTCGCGATATGCTTTCCCCGGCACGAAGCTCGTCTGCGGCGACGGCCCCCTTCAGCTTCTTCTCGCGGCTGGCGGCGGCCATGATCGTGCTGCCGTCCACCGCCAAGTCGCGCCCCGTTACCAGCCCGGCCGCGGCGCACCGCGCGACTACCTGCTCGAATAGCAGACGATGTAAGTCGCAGGCGCGGAAGCGGCCGTGCCGGTTCTTGGAGAAGGTGGAATGGTCGGGCACTCGGTCGCCCAGATCGAGCCGGCAGAACCAGCGATAAGCGAGGTTGAGATGCACTTCCTCGCACAGGCGCCGTTCCGAGCGGATGCCGAACAGGTAGCCGACAAGCAGCATCCTGAGCATCAGCTCCGGATCGATCGAGGGTCGACCGCTCGCGCTGTAGCTCGCTGCCAGCGCCTCACGCACGAAGCCGAGGTCCAGCACGCCGTCGATGCGCCGGAGAAGGTGGTCGGCAGGCACATGATCGTCGAGCCGGAAACCGTAGAACAGCGCGCCTTGCGCCACCTGCCGACCCATCATGTCCATACTCCCGCCGCCTGGCAGGAGTGAATCACGCCTTCCTCGTCGTCGCAAGCACGCGTTTTTCAACAGTCTCGTCCGGTTCTGACACCTCATATGGGCGGCCTTTGGGAAGAAGCCGCCATTCGCGGTCTCGCTGCTGAATGGCTGATTATGCCAATAGCGGACATCCGTGTCTCTTCCGAAACGGGACTCACCAATATTCGACGTTTGGAGCTACCCCGGCCGCCATTGCAGGTTCCCGCACCGGCATTCAACCTTGCCTCCTGTCGATTCATAGACGCCGACCGGGGTCCCACAACCATCACACATGAAAGCTCCGAGGACGGCCTCGCATCCGTCGATCAGTTCCTCCGCTTCGGTCGTGCTACCGCTAAACGTATGAGTCCCTCGGTTTCCCCAGATCGCCAGCTCAGGCTTTGTCTTCTTGATCGCAGCGAGAGCGTCAGCGTTAGGAACGTAAGCGTCCCCAGCTTTCTTGCGGAAGGATTTGGTGGCCGCGCGCTCCAAAGCCACAAGGAACTGACCAGCGGTGCGGTGGTCGTTGTCATCGCCCCGCATATGCGGGACGGCTAGACCGATCCTCTCCGCCACCTCACTAAGCGCCACATCCATCAACCGGCGGACGTTTCCCAACGCTTCTTCAGGCTCCGTCTTCGCTCGGGCCTTCGCCGCCGTGATGTCCACGCCGTGGTCTGCGAAGGTGATCCCGGAGAACGGCGTGGTGAACGGTCGAAGCCGCTGGAACCCCCAGTGTGTTCCAGGCAGGGTGCGCTGCAGCTCGAAATACCATTCTCGGTCATGGGTCAGCAGGACAACCTGCCGGTTCGGAAATTCCTGCCGCAGCAAAGCCCCTACCCTTGAGCGATGTTCGCGGTCGAAACTGATGACCACATCGTCGAGGATAATGGGACAGTCCTTATCCGCAGCCTTGTGCGCCATTGCCAGAAAGATGCAGAGCCCGAGAGCGTTGCGCTGACCTTCCGAGAGTGTAAGGCGCGGGCTATCTTGAGCTTTCTCGTGAAACCGGAGAGCGACTTCCACGGCTTTGTCATTATCCTCAGGTACCACGAGCCGCACGTCCGTGATCACGTCATTGGGCTGGAGGACCTTCCAGTACCGCTGCACGTCACCAGAAATGTTTTCAAAGGTCGTGCGCGCCCGCTCCGCGATTTCCTCCCTGACCGCAGCCTCTAGCTCCTTGACGAGTCTGATCAGGGCGTTGGCTCGGTTAAGTCCCGCCCGCAGTGCGCCAGCCTTCAGGGACTCTTGGAGAGTCCTGCCCTCCGCCTGATGATTCACCAAAGTCTGAACCTGTGGGGGAGAGGCCTTGGCGTCCTCGGCCGCCCGCGCGACAACTGGCAGAACCCTTGCCTGAAGCTCCGCAATATCTTCCGAACCGCACCTGTTTCTCAGGTCGGCAGGCGCGAGCGCCGCGAGGTAGGCGGCATGCTCAGCAAGGTCGGCTGATAGGCTAGCCCGCCAACCGGCCAAATCCTCCCTCCCGAAAACGGTCCGTAGGCGGGCGACTTCCTCGCATACTTCCCCAACGGCCGCCCGATGCTCGTCATACATTTTCTGAGTTGCTGACAGCCGGTCTCGTTCGTTGGCCACGTGCACCCGGAATTCGTCAGCATCGACTTCTTTGCCGCACGCCGGACACGCAATGGAGCCCCGGAGGTCGCTTCCCGCTGAAACGAAATCATTTGCTGCGCTCAAAACTTCGAGGCGTTCCTTGATGAGAGGTTCGGCCACTTCCGCAATTCGTGACGCAGCCTCCGAGACCTTCGCTAGGCGGGCCGCAAGGTCGCTCCCACCAATCTCGCCAACCGCTGCTGCCCGTCGTTGGTCGGCGCTGAGGGAGGCGATCTGGTCGTCGATGGCAATTAGCACATCGGCCACGGTGTTCGTTCGAGACTCCACAGCCTGCGTGGGCGCGTAGATGAGACGAAGCTGCTCCAAGCGAGCAAGGAGCTGGTCACTGGTTTGCTCGCCAAACACCTCCCTGCGGCGGTCGGCCGCGCGGTCAAGCTTGGCACGGAGGGTAGGCAAATCGCCCTTTCGTTCGATCGCTTTCACCAGCTTGTGGAGGTTCTCGGCCGTCGTCTCCAGATGGGACAGCCCGAGCAGAGGCAATACGGCACTGTACTTGTCGCCCTTCGTGGCCCGGATGAACCCCGACAGCTCCTCCTGCCGGAGTGCGGTCCGGCGGTAGTCCCAATGCTCAATCGCCGTCGCGCCTTGCTTGGTCCGGGTCGGAGCGCCAGCCTGCCATGTAAGCGTCTCAGACGATCCGTCCGTCAGGGTGATCTTCACCGCTGTTTGCTGTCCCGCTGGGCGTGCCGTATTCAGCAGCCCCTTCTCTTGGTTTCGGCCAGAATACTCGTGGCTAAGATGGCCGACTTTCCCGCCGCCGAGCGTGACCTCAACGCCGTCCACGAAAGAACTCTTGCCTGCGCCGTTAGTCCCGTAAATCGCCACAGAGCGCCCACCGAGTTCGAGCGTTGCACTCTCTGCTGCTCCCCGAAACCATTGGAGGCTAATGGAGCGCAGCCTCATCTGCCGCCCCGGTTTGCAGAGATAAGCAAGGTGGCTATCTCATCCAGCTCAGCAGGCTTCCTTGCTTCTTGCAGAGGCCCTGCAAGGAACTTGCGGAATTCGGCAGCAACCTCGCCTGGGAATACATGGTCGCTTGTAGTCGCCGCTTTTATGGCCGCCGCAAGGCGTATATCTACCCAATTGCCAGGTTCACTCAACATCGCCTCCCACCGCTTATGCTAGACATAAAACTAGCAATGCCTTGGTGGGGTCAAGGCGGGAAGTCAGGTCCTAAGTAGCACAAACAGCATTATAAGGCGGGCGTTCCGGCCTGTCGCATCGAATCAGCCCTCCCGTCCGGGGATCCGCGTCATCGGCGCGCTCGTCACGTCCGGAAGCGGACCTTCCCAAGGTCAGCGGAAAGTCACAAGCCGCCGTCCATATCGTTGGTTCCGAATGACATAGATTGGTCGAGAGCTGCCAAGTCGGTGCATGTGTCACAACCGAGGGGGTTTAGACGCTCAGTCGTCGGCCGCTCTCCGGCGCTCACTGTAGAATTTTGCGCTTCGCCGACGAGAAGTCGGCGGCTGCGACAGCTGGTTGGCTGCTCGCGCACCCACTTGCGCAGCACGTTCTCATGCAGGTCCAGATCGCGAGCCGCTTGCGATACCGATACGCCGCGTTCCCGCACGAGCTTCACTGCCTCGAGCTTGAACTCGCGGCTAAAATTCCGTCGTTGCATCTCCATCCTCCGGTTCCAAAAACGCCTTATCTCGGTGTCCACGAAACCGACAGCAGCTCAGAACAAGTGCCCTGCCCTCAACGTTAACTGCGCCAGGGTGGTCAGCCATTTCATCCACGCCCCCCTGCCCGAGCTGGAGGCGGACGCACCTTCTCCTTGCATCGTCGTGTTCCGACCCCGAACAAGGCGTCATGGATGCCAGATCGATTACCCACGCCGGTTATTGGCGCAACGCCCTCGCTGATGCGGAACTCGGCAAGGGGGCGCTTACCCGGAAGGCAGCCAACGCTTTCTACCGCCTGCCGTTCGAGAATCTGGCCACCGGCCGACTGCCGGAGCGACTTACCGCGCTGATCTTCGGAAAGCTGCCGGAGACGACGAAGCAAATCGATATGCGGCTGCGACCCTATGTGTACGTCGCGCGCACCGAGCACGGCCAAGCGCCCGGTAAGAGACCCGACGTTATCGCACCGCTCATCACCCGAGCGAGCGTCGATCGCGACGGTATGGTCCGCCTCGAGCCTAAAACCTGGATGGCCCGCGACCTTCTTAGTCCGCTCGACGGTAGCGCCTATACGATCGGCAGCATGGCATCGCTCGATGCCTGGATGACGCGCGACGCCGTGGCACCAGCCGGTGCCGCCCGAGGTAACTACGCTCCAATTGACAGCGCATCGTCGCCACGAGGCTGGTCGGCCTATGACGATCATTGCTGGGCAATGCTCGAGGCGGTCTGTACCGAAGGATGGCCCGGCGACGAATATGAGCTGACCGACGTTGCCTTCATCGAGCCTGATGAAGGCGGGAAAGGCTCTGCCCTCCATCTGCTACCACTTTACGACGACATTCGGACAAGCAATCCCGAAGCGCCATTGTTCGAACGCTACGCCGCCGACCAAGCACCGCCGCTCGAGGCTTGCCTGCCGGCCGGCGCGGGCTTCGCGGAGCGGCTGGCCCACTCAGGCCCGGACTATGCGCTGGCGGATGCACAACGTAGTGCTCTCGCACATCTGCTGGTTACAACTCATGGCGAAATCGTTGCGGTCAACGGTCCACCGGGCACGGGCAAAACGACGCTACTACTCTCGGTCGTGGCGACCCTGTGGGCGGAAGCCGCGATCCGCCAGGTCGAACCGCCGATCGTGGTCGCAGCCTCGACGAACAACCAGGCCGTTACCAACATCATCGACGCATTCGGTTCAGATTTTTCGACGGGAAGCGGTCCGTTCGCCGGCCGCTGGTTGCCCGAGCTGACCAGCTTTGGCGCCTTCTATCCGGCCTCGACCAAGGAGAAGGAGGCCGCCCAGCGGTATCAGACCGCATCGTTCTTCGAGAAGATCGAGTCGCAGGACTATGTCGAAGCAGCCGAGGCGGCATACTTGATTGCGGCCGATGCTGCCCTTCCCGAGCTGGTCGAGTCGACCCTTGCGGTCGCAGTCACCGCGCTTCACGCTAGGCTCGTCAGCGAAGCGGCACGGCTGGGCGAGATCGAGACGGCATGGCGGGAGCGCGATGGCGCACGCGCCGGCGTCCAACAGCTGCTCGGGGATGATCCCCAAGCGACAATGAGCAGCCTGACCGCTGCGCGGGATACCGCAGCTGGTCAAATCGTCAACCTGTCGGCACTGGCAACCGCATGGTCGCGCCATCTCGCCGACGAGCCGCTGATGCACGTGCTGCTCGGCTGGCTACCGTCGGTCGCAAGGCAGCGCGAGCGCCGCGGTCGCCTCATGCTCGAAGAAGTGTGGCCTGCCGACGAAGCTGGACTGACGTGGAACCGGATTGCCGAGGTGGAACCGGGTCTAGCGAAGTGCCGAGCCGCAGCCGAACAGCTTGTGCGCGAACGCGAAGCCACGCTCGCTCGTGCGACGGCAGCGCTTCAGGCCCTGACAGCGGCGGAAATACGTTGCGCGAACGCGATCGCCGATCTCGCGTCCTCAACCCCAGCTGCTGACATGAGCCTGGCAGATTGCGACAGGCTGGCCGACCGGACCATCCGCTTCGAGATCTTTCTGCTCGCCACGCACTATTGGGAAGGCCGCTGGCTTCTCGACATGCGCTTGGCACTCCGGCGCGGCGAGCTCGACCGTCCCAAGACACTGGATGAACTTGACCGGCAGTGGCGGCGCCGACTTAAGCTGACTCCTTGCGTGGTCTCGACATTCTACACGCTGCCGCGGCACCTGTCGGTCTCTCGGCAGCAGGGCAACGGCTGGACCAATCGTTACCTCTACGACCATGTCGACCTGCTAATCGTCGACGAGGCGGGACAGGTGACGCCCGAAGTCGCTGGCGGCACTTTCGCACTCGCCCGGCGCGCGCTCGTCATCGGCGACACGCTTCAGATCGAGCCGATCTGGTCGGTCGGCGTCGGCATCGATATCGGTAACCTTACGCAGGCAGGTCTACTCCCGGAAAGTGGGCGCGAGCAGGCCTATGCCGCGTTCGCCGCTACCGGCAAATCATCGGCAAGCGGCAGCGTCATGCACATCGCTCAGCATACCAGCCGATACCATCAGGAGCCACTGCTTGCCCGGGGCCTGATGCTACTCGAGCACCGCCGCTGCTTCGACGAGATCGTCGGCTTCTGCAACGCGCTCTGCTACCACGGGCTGCTCCAGCCGCTACGTGGCAGCAAGGCGCGGACATCGGGCAAGGTTGGTGATGGCCTGCCGGCAATGGGCTACCTCCACATCGACGGCATCTGCCTGTCGAGCGCGGGTAACAGCCGCTACAATATGACCGAGGCCGAGACGATCGCGCGGTGGCTGGCGGCGAACCACGAGCAGCTCGAGATGAGTTATCGCCTCCCGTTGTCGCGGATCATCGGCATCGTCACGCCGTTCGGCGCTCAACAGGCCGCGATCGTGGCGGCTTGTGCCGCCGTCGGGATCAAGGCAGGCGGCACCGGTAACGATCGCCTGACCGTAGGAACGGTACATGCCCTCCAGGGGGCGCAACGGCCGGTCGTGCTGTTCTCCGCTGTCTACACTAAGCATGCCGATGGCGGCTTTATCGACCAGTCATCCAGCATGCTTAACGTGGCGGTATCGCGCGCAATGAACAGCTTCTTGTTGTTCGGCGACATGGACGTGATGGCGGCTGCAGCACCTGCGAGCCCACGCGGGCAGCTGGCCGCGTTCCTCACCGCTGACCCGGCAAGCGCACTGGCCTTCGAGGTCGTGGCCCGCCATGATCTCGAGCAGGCCGGGGTCCGCCTGCAACAGCTGCGGGATGCTGCAGAACATGACGCATTCCTCAAGCGGACGATCGATGAGGCGCGTGAGACGCTCGTGATCGTGACGCCGTGGATCCGGCTCGACCGCATCCGAGAGATCGGCGCACTCGACCGAATGCAGGCAGCCGTCGGCCGTGACGTCGCGGTGACGGTTTATACCGATCGGCGGATCAACCTCGAGGACGAGCGGCTGGGCAGCGACCGCAGCCGGCGGATCTATGCCGAGGTCGCAGAGGCACTTCGCGCCATCGGCGTGTCACTGCTGCTGGTCGAGCAGGTCCACAGCAAGATCGTTATTGCCGACGACCAGATCTATTGCGTCGGCTCGTTCAACTGGTTCAGCGCACAGCGGACCGGGCCGCACGTGCGTGTCGAAACGTCGCTGGTATACCGGGGCGACGAGCTGCGCGGTGAGATCGACACGATCAAGGCGAGCCTGAAACGGCTAGCCTTGATCGCAGCAGGGCGATCGTTGCCGGTTCGTACCTGATGGCGGCTTTGGCACGCGGATGGATAGGGGTGGTGGATGCACGATCCCGCTGCACTGGAGGGCGCGTGCGGCGCGGTTAAACTGCGGCACCTCTATGGTAACGACCCCGTCACGTAGCCGGTGCCAGTGTTCCGGAGGCAGCCTCGGTACGCAATCCATAGAGTTATGACGACAAGCGCCGCCGGAAACGGCAATGCCCTGTTATCGCGTGAACCCCATTGTCATGCCGCGTCCCAGCGAGCGCACCGTCTGGCGTGCCTGTTGAAGCTGCTGCGGGCTGGCCCTTGAAATCGCCTTTAGAGTGCCCGCGTCAACGTGCCTGATAAGCTGTTGCGGCGTGCGCGCCTTAACGGGAGTAGTGATCGTCTTTACGCCCAATTCACCAGCGATTGCGATGCGTTCACGAAGGATCGCAACGTTTTTAATCCGCTTCTCAGCACGCTTGATTTTTCGCGCAAGGGTGCGGACCTGTAGCTTGGCGGGCGCGGTTTCGCGGAACGACTTGTCGACCTGCGCCATGACGTAGGCTTTGCCCGGATCACTCCTTAGCCAATCTTGGCGAAGCCTTACGTTCAGCTTTGCGCGTGCCACCTCTCGCGCAGCTCGGTCGAGGGCGTGCACTTCCCGAATTTTGGCCCAAATAACGCGCGCCGGGTTCCTGATAAAGCTGGCTAACGTCTGGCGTTTCGCTGCGATATTATTTGTGCGCTGACGCGTGCGCTCCTGCTCACGTTCTGCTGCGCGGAGCTTGGCCCGGCCGGGCTCGATAATCTCACGGCGAACATCGGCGACGCGCGTGACCTTCGGCGGTTTTGCCGCGATCTGCTCCGCTTTCCAGCTCGCCACTTGCTGCCGCAATGTCTTGTCGTAGTCGGCGAACTCCCTTTGCAGGGATTCGATAAATTTTGGCCGTTGCTCCGATCGAACCGACAGGTCGTCGTACAGTGATTCAATCTCTTTGCCGATTGTCTTTCGCTCGGCGTTTTCCGCTTTTATTTCCCGGTTCACGTCTCCGCGTTCGCTCTGCTCGCCCTTGCGCTCGATCGCGCTGGCGGTCGGCCCAAGATGGATTGTCGCCTCGCGGTTGATCCCCTGCGCTTCAAGGCTTTTGTGCGTCACCTTGGGGGCGTCGGGGCCAAGCGCCCGCTCAAGGTGCCGGTTCTGTATCTCGGCCCACTGCTCGCGCCACTCGACTACCCGTTCGCGCTTATCCCAATCCCGCTCCTTACCGCCAAATCCTGCCGCATCAACGCTCCGCGTCGTCAGCATGATATGGGCGTGATAGTTGCGCTGGTCGCCTTCGGCGTCTGGTGTATGGAACGCTACGTCCGCGATCATACCCTTGTCGACGAACGCCGTTTGGACGAACTCGCGGACAAGCTCTTGACGCTGCTCGGCGTCCAGCTCGTGCGGTAAAGACACCTGAATCTCTCGGGCAACCCGTGCGTCGCTGCGCTTCTCTGCGCCCTCGGCTGCGTTCCAAAGGGTCGACCGATCGCCGAACTCTGCCGGCGCGTTATCGGGAAGCATGATCTCCGTATGCTCCACGCCGCCTCGCGCGCGGTAGTCGAAGGGCATTTCCAATCGCTCGTCGACGATCCGCTCGCCTGCTCGGTAGGCTGCTGCTGCCACGGCGCTACGCCCGTCAGAGCGCTTAATTACCTGAGCTGAGAAGCGATACTGCGCCACGTCCTGGCCTTCCTCCTTCTTCTTCTATTTCGCGCCGTAAGCGCGGGATCGCTAAGGGGCTCGCCCCTTGGCTCAATCGGCACTGGCCGGTTGATCTGGGGTGACGGGGATTGCCCCGGCCGCGCCACGTTGCGAAGCAATGTGTAAGTGCGCCATTTGCATGGAGCTGACAATCTCTCCCGAACTGAGGATTATACCAAATTGTCTGATTTTGGGAAGAAAACGCTCGCTACGATACTCCTTGCCGCAGACCAAGCCGTACGTTTGGCAATATTTTGCCCCGCCTAACACAAGCCGGTTCTCATCAGACGGGACGTGATTGCTTTCATACCGCTGCCGATTGTGTCGAACCGTGTGCACCATTTCTTCCTCTGAACGTTCGTGGCTATTAACCTGTCTACTGCTTCATAGTTTGGGCCTTTTTTTGACCGTTACGTCGACCAAAACCATCCAGCTATTAGCCGATATTGAAAGCTATAATGCGATAGCTAGTCCTGACCTGCGGTGTCGGAACGGGGGCTTTTCCCAAGCACTTCTTGATTTAGGAAGTCCCTAACGGTTTATCACAAATCTGAGGACGAACGCAGCAACTGAGATCACCAAAGCCTGCAGTCTTGTCTGAATTTGCGGTTCAGGAATGCGGGACAAAAGCCACTTTAATTTCGACGTTCTTGCACCCACTTCGCGGCACTCATTGCCGCCAAAAAGATCTAGATTTTCTCGAACAATGCAGCAAAAACTGGTGTCATTCTGTCAGGTTATTTGAGTCAAACCAATGCGTATGTGGCAGGCATAAAATGCAAATTATTCTGCACTCACGGCTGACATTTTCAGCATGGTTCAGACCTGCGCGCTATGCGTGACATTGACAGAAAAGAAGGCCCATTTGTCAGTCCGACGGGGTATTCTGGACCAACCAAATCGATAGTTTACCTGGAAGCAGCACTGCCATTGAAGCGCTTTTTAAAATGATTTTGGACGAACATGATCAGGTCATTCGATCGCACGGAGAAGCCGTCTAAACACGTCGCTGGCCCCCGATTATTTCGGCTCTGAAATCACTATTGCTCTGTTGTTCGGCGGTGCAAACTGAAGTCATTCAGCATGCAATCGGATGACGATTACCCCCCCATCAAGCGCAGCATTGCGTCGGTTGTTGTCGTCAAAGGGAACCACGAAAACAGGCCGATCGGGCGCCGCTGAATGATCGTGAAATCACCGCCGAACCGGCCATCATGTGATCGCCTGTCACGTCCGTTTCCACCGACCGGAACAGTCCTCCGCATCAATCTTCCTGGCTGGCTTCCCAGGCTTCGGTTATGTCCAGTAACCGCTTAAACGCCGCGCCTTTTTCCAATCGGTGTCGATAGGCGTACTCATCAAAGCGTTCTCTGTCTTCCTCACGGATACGAAGGCTGTAGTGATTGGGATATAGTAACGTCCGCCGCTCCCGCTTTTTCGCCTTCTTCGGCTGCACGACGGTTGTAGAAACCTCGGGTGGTTCCGGTTCTGGTTCGTTTTCGGACGGGGAAGTGGTGATCATAGTGACAGGTTCGCGCGCTTTAATCAGGTCTCGCAAAGCTTCAGTGAGACGCTCTAATGGATCGTCTTTAGACGATCCATCGTGTGTGTTCGCGTCGCCGTTTTTCGCGGCTAAATTCTGGTTGGTGGTCATCGCTGCGGCTCCATCATATTGATGTCGGCAGGGAGATTTCTAGCGGTCGAAACCTGGCGAACCAGTTCGGTATGAGGGTAGGACGTATCAATGGATCGGGACATTTTGCCTCCTGCTGATCAAGAGGCGAGCCCGGCCAAAAGCCGGGCGTTGGAAACCCTGCACGTGGACAAGGCGCTGCCACCTTTAGGCAAGCCTTGGACATGCGTGACAGCCGCCCGGCCGAGAAGCTCGACCGGACCACGTGATTGTTGAGGTTTCCACGCCCCACGGCCGGGATTGACCGCGCCGCGTATCCTCGATTGCACTAGTTGCAGCGGATCGCAATGATGATCGCCCAGAACTGCAATAAAGGGCAGTTTCCGGCTTGCATCGCGTGAGACGTATTAATGCGGGAAACACTCGCGCCGTGAGATGCAAATCACATTCGATGCGACGGACGCACGTTGCTGGTCTGCCCGCTCACGAATGGCAAAAGTTGCGGATTACGGCCTGACCGCTTTTAGACGCTTAAATGGCGCGAGCGGCCTTCTGTTCACATCGAACTGAGTGCGTGTGCGGACATCCCCGGCTTGGCCCGCGCTGCCAGGCATGACGTGATCGCAGTACACGGCTATGTCCTAATTATGGGCCGTTATGTCGTTGCCGAGGATATCAAGGAGGACGGCCCCCCCC
>NZ_JPDP02000062.1:0-16452 GCF_000732685.2 Sphingomonas sp. STIS6.2 | reverse complement strand
CCGACTGCGCGCCGAACCGGCCCGCCGACATCTGCGCCGACGCACTGCCGGCCCTGCCGCCGCCGCCAATGAGCAACGTTGCGCACACTGCCCGCGCGATCAGCGCGACACTCTTCTTACGCTCAACCAATACGCCGCCCCCCAAGAGCTCTGCCCGGCCCCGCCGCCGTCTTTGTGTCGAACTTCGGCAGGATCGGAGAAGCCGTGCCCCATAACATCCGTATAACTACAATATTCTGTCGATGCGGCAAATGATCGTTATTGTATGCAAGTTACAGTTGGTGTCTCGTTTGGTAAAAAAGTTGATCTTACATTAGATGCTGTAACATGCGTCCTGTGAAGCAGGCTTCAATACATTTTATGATGTAGGCGGGGGTGTATGGGGAGGCTGTGAAGGCGGGATAAGGTCAGGGGACATATGATCAGACGTCCTGCCTTCGGGCTAGATCGGAACATGATACCAGACGATGACGGCAATCTGGGCTAGGTCTTGCTGATCCGCGGTGAGCGGGTGTTTCACCGATAAGCACCTGAACTGTATAGGAAGACTTTGAGTTGTGCGCGCCGAACCCCTTTGGGTTTTTGCGAGCCGGGCGCTCTTCGGCCTGGCCGCATCGGCATCCTGCGTCCGCGGTGCGACGTTCCCGCGGACCGGGGGCCGGGTCGGCATCGGCAGTCCCGATGCTATCGCCATTCGGCCCTGGCCGAAACGCCTCGCTCCAATGAAAGCGGCGATTATTTACAATGGTCATGAATAGCGATGTCTTGCCCGAAGAAAACGTAGATACCGTCGTCAAAGCACATGATGTCGGGCAGGCCGGGTCTGGTTGTGTCTGGAACTTTGGCAGTAAAGTTTCTGTTCTCAACGCCGTACGGATCCCTGATCCTGTCGCCGTCTCATTGTCGAACCGAAGGGCGAAGCGAATCATGACGGCGATCATCACGCGTTCGATTGCGGGTACGCGGCGGCGCGGCACGCGTGTCGGCCGCCACGTCGATCGTCATCCCTGCGCCGCGTTGCGCGGCAATCGATTCCCCTCTGCGGCGCAGCGGGCGGTGCGACGATGACGGCCCTTACCCCGGCCGCGCGCACCGGGGCCGATCATGACCGCAAGTTGCTGCTCGATCTTCTGCGGGGGCTCGCCGCGATTGCGGTGATCGCGCTGCACGTCGGCGATATCGTCTTCGTGCCGCTGATGCCCGGCGGGTATCTGGCGGTCGATTTCTTCTTCGTGCTCAGCGGCTATGTCATCGCCACGGCCTATGACCGTCGCCTGTCGACGACGATGCGGTTCGGGCCGTTCGTGGGAATGCGGCTCATCCGGCTCTATCCGCTGTTCCTGGTCGGGGCAGGCCTGGGGCTGGTCAAGGTTCTGGCGCAGTCGCATCTCCACGCGCGGTTTGCGCTCGACGGCGGGCAGCTGGTGCTCGCCACGGTCAGCAACCTCCTGATGCTGCCCTATCTCCTTCCCTATCCCAGTGTGTTTCCGCTGAACGCGCCAGCCTGGTCGCTGTCGTTCGAGCTGTTCGTCAACCTGCTCTACGCATGGATCCTGTTCCGCGCCCGAACCCTGTGGATCGTCGCGCTCGCGGTCGCTGCGGCGGTGGTGATCGTCGCGGGCCCCATGCTCTACGGGACCGACCGGCTGATCGCCGGATCGACCGCGGATCGACTGCCGTTCGGGCTGGCGCGGGTGTTGTACGGCTTTCCGATCGGGATGCTGCTGGCCCGATTGCCGGCGATCACCGCGCGGCCATCGGCCAAGGCGAGCATGGCGCTGGCAGCGGTGCTGCTGCTTTGCCTCGCGCTGCCGCTCACCGGTGCGGCGTCGCTGGCGAGGGATCTCGCGTTCGTTCTGGCGGGCGGGCCGCTCCTCGTCTGGGCGGGGAGCCGGTTCGAGGTGCCGCCCCGATGGCGGCGGGTGGCAGCGTTCCTGGGCGATCTCTCCTATCCGCTGTACATCCTTCACTATCCGATAGTGTTGTCAGTCGCGTTTATCGGGTTGCGGCAGGGTTTCGCGCCCGCGACCATTATCGTGGCATCCCTGGTGATCGTAATTGCCGCCTCGATTGTCGCCATGCGCTATTATGATGGACCGGTTCGGGTATGGCTATCAAGACGATACCATCGCCGGGAATCGGCCATGCCATTGTCGGCGACGGTTATCCCAAGCTGATATCTCTGTATTTCTCTTTGTCGGCAATTCCGATACAGTCATGACAATCATAGTTTGGGGAAAATCATGCGTCCTATAGTCTATTTTCGGGCCGTCATCATTGCATCCCTGGCGGTGGCGACCGGATGCACGCAGGCGGAGCCGCCGGTTCTTTCCGCGTCCGACATGGCGATCGTTGAGGGATACAGGCTGGGTGCCGGCGACAAGTTGCGGATCACGGTGTATAACGAGCCCAATCTGACCGGCGAATATAGCATCACGCCGTCGGGGACCGTGGCGTTCCCGCTGATCGGCGCGATCAAGGCGGGTGGCCAGACGATCGAGCAGGTGTCGCAATCGGTGACGGCAAGCCTTGCCCAGGGCTATGTCAACAATCCGCACGTCAGCGTCGAGGTCCTCAACTATCGCCCTTATTATATCCTGGGCGAAGTCGCGCGGCCGGGCGAGTTTCCGTTCGTGAACGGCATGACGATCGAGCAGGCGGTCGCGGCCGCGGGCGGGTTCTCCTATCGGGCCAATCGCACCATATCTATATCCGTCGCGCGCGGGCGACCGAGGAGCGCACCGTCGTCATTCGCGAGCAGCCGATCGAGGTCCAGCCCGGCGATACGATCCGCGTCGGCGAACGCTATTTCTGATCGCGATCCACGACGGGTTTAACCCGAAATTGAGGTGTCCCGGTTATGGCTATTGCCATGATTCGAGGACCCTCCCACTGGATCACCGGCGCAGACGTGGTCATGGCCGCGCGCGGCGGCCTGGTGCTGCTCGTCGTCGCGGCGGGTCTTCTGTCCGCCGCGGATCTGGTCGCGGCTCCACTCGGCGCGATCCTTGCCTATGCGCTGGCGTTGTTGCTGCTGCTCGGCCTGCCGATGGTGCGCAGCGCGGATATTGCCGGGCTTGGCGCGATCGGCCTGACGCTCGGCGAATTCGCGGGGTCGGCGTTTTTCCATCATTCGATCGACGCGATGCGGTTGCTCTATGGCATGGCGGCCTTGGGCGCGGCGATCCTGCCGATGCGTGCGCAACGGCTACGCGCGACGGCGCTCGCCAATCCCTATCGGGTCCTTGCCGGTAGCGAGCGCCGTGGCGCCGGCAGCGTCCGCGCCGGAAAAACCACTATGGCCGACGACGGTAAGGGCGTCGTCAAGACCGGCTATGCGACGACAACCGCGGCCAGGACCGCCCGGGCGGACCGCCGGGGTGCACGCGGGGGCGCATTGCCGCTGCCGCTGCTGCTCCCCGCGCCGGCGTCGGTCACGCTGCCATAGCCAGGCGACGCGCATAGGCGTCGAGCAGGCGGTCGATCCACGCGTCGGGCGTCAGCGCGAGCCCGCGGGTGTGGCCATAGGCCGCCTCGCTCATCCGGCGTGCGAGCGCATCATCTTCGGCAATCAGCCGGATCGCGGCGGCAAACGCGAGCGTGTCGCGCGGTTCGACCGCCAGCCCGGCGCCCGCCGCGACGATATCGTCTGCGAGGAAGGCGGTATCGGTGATGATGACGGGCAGGCCGCTCCACAGCGCCTCCGCCGCGACCAACCCATAGGGCTCGGGATAGCGGCTCGGCATGACGAGCATCCGCGCGCGTTCCGCATAGCCGCGGATCGCCGCCGGCGGTTGCTGGCCCATGAACGGCATTTCGGGGTAGCTGGCTTGTAACGACTCGCGCAGGACGCCGTCACCGATCACACGCAAGGTGCACCCCGCCGCCCGCGCCGCCGCGGCGGCGAGATCGGGACCCTTGGTCGCTTCGAGGCGGCCGATGAACAGGATTTCGGCGTTGCGTTCGGCCTCGACCCGGGTGGTGCACCAGGGCACGACCGGATTGGGCAGCGCTTCGATCGCCGCGTCCGGAATGCCCGCGCGCATCAAATACGGGCGCATCGATTCGTGGATCGCCAGAACGGGCGGCGATTGGCGCGGATCATAATGATGGCGTTGCACCGCCTGCCGACCGACCCGCCAGAGCTTGTGCGCGTAACTGCGACGATCGCAGTTCGCGCCGATGCAGCCGGGTGACATCGGCGTCAGCGTGCAGACCGCGCCGGTCTTCAGAAACGCGAACGCGCCGTTTGGACAGGCCAGGAAGAAATCATGCGCCGAATAGACGAGCCGCGCCCGCACCGGCGCGATCGCGGCGAACAGCGAGGGCGACAGGATCTGTGCCCAGCCATGCACATGATACACCGTCGACGGGCGATCATTCGCGGCGATCCAGCGCGCGACCATGTCGGCAGCCGCGCGATTATAGACGCCTCGGGTCAGCGCGGTGAGCGCGCCGCCCGACAGCAGCCGCTTGCTTCCCAGTGCGACGATCTCGACACCCTGGTCGCGAAGCGCCGGGTTGTCGCCATCATCGCCGGTGATGAAGGTGACGCGGTAGCCGCGTGCGCGGAACGCCGATGCGGACGCTAGCGCGAGTGCGGTCGCCCCGCCCTTGGGTACCGACAGGTCGTTGATGACGACGATATGATCGATCATGAACGCGCCGCGACCGCCGCCCTGAGTGCGCGGGCAAGCGCCGCAACGTCGCTGGCCGCCGCATCGATCAATGCCGTGCACGCGGCCCGATCGACCCCGGCCTGCTCGGCTCGTGCGGCCAGCTCGGCCAGCGCGGTCGGCGTGATCGTCGCGGGGTCGACGAAATAGGCCGATCGGCCCGCAATCTCGGCAAAGCTTTCCAGCTTCGGGTCCCATTTGAGCAGGATCGTCGGGACCGCGAAGGAATGCGCGGCGATGCAGGCGTGCATGCGGTGCGCAACCATCAGGTCGCAGCTCGAGATGAACGTGGCGAGGTCACCGGGCGTGGCGAAATCGGCGATGCGGGTGATGTGGGTCGGCGCGGCTGCCGCGATCCAGTCTGCCGCGTTGCGATTGAGATACGCCCGGTCTTCGGGGCTGCCGTTGGTGAACAGCCCGACGGTCCATCCCGCCTGGGCAAGCGCCGTCGCGACGCCACCATACCAGTGCGCCATGTCTCCGGCATCCGTGTCATGGCCGTGATAGCGCAGCGCGAGCGGATCGGTGATGCACAGCCCGACGCTACGGCGATCGGCGGAGGCGGGGCCTCGCGGATAGTGCCGGCTGGCCAGCAGACCCGGGTCGCGAACCAGCCCCGCGCGGGGGATCGGTGCGGGAAGGAGGTCGTCCCAGATCTCTCGCGATCGTTCGTCACGCACCGTTGCATAGACCATCGTGGCATTCCGCAATCCGTCGGCGAACAATCGCCTACCGGTCGCGGACCAGTTCCGCGCCACGCCGACCGCAAAGACCGCGGCCGGCAGGTTCACCGCTTCGGACAGCGCGGCGTGGATCTTGACGGGGAAATTAAGATCGCTGTCGCTGAACAGATTGCCGCCGCCGACGACGACTGCATCGCAATCGACGAGCTGGCGGCGAAACGCCGGGCGCAACCGGATCGCCGCCAGCGCCGAGAGGATCGTGCGGGTCGCGACGCGGCGCAGCGGTGCGGGCATTCCCTCAAGCACGGCGAGCATCCTGCCCCGGCTGGCATTACCGGGCGCGTAGCCCGTCCTGCCGGCAAGATCGATCGAGACCGCATCGATCCCGGCGCGGTGCAATTCGAGCTCAGTGCATTCGGACAGCAGCCCATCGCCCAGATTCGGGCTGTATTTCACATTGAAAAGCGCGACCTTCAAAGCAGCGCCTCCTAGGCTGACAGCAGATTATGACGGGGACCCGACGGTTGGCGCAAATGAGTAATCAGACTTTATCGCGCCGATCGGATCAAACCTACCGACGAAATATCCTGCGTGCAACATCAGAGCAGCGTTGCGAGGAAATATAATCTAAAAATGATCAATCAAATCGCTAGATGGTGATAAAGTCTGCTAATTACACAATATACTGACAGATATTGGAGATCTAAAACATCCCAGACATATGAACTGCAATACCAAAATCAGGGGTGCATTAATCATCGTGGCTTGAGACCATCGTGAAATCCGTCGAGCCCTAGCCATTTTGGGCATGGCGTCGGCCGCCGGACAGTGCCCAAAGCCGTCGCGACACTCGGCCTAGCCGCGAGCCGCCCTTCAGCCCCTCCGCACTGCGGTCGAGCAGATCGTAGCGCAGTTCGTGGATCACGAAACGCGGATCGCGCGAGATCAGATAGTGGCTGAGGTTCTTGCGCGTCGTCGCATGCGCGACCTGCTCGAGTTCGCGGCCATCCTCGTCGCCGATCAGGCTCGCATAAGCGGTGCGCACCAGCGACCGAAGCCGCCAGTCGTGGGCCAGATCGTCCCGGATCGCGCCGGGCAGCGCGGTCTCATACAGCGCGTGGCTTAGAATAAGTCCCGCCGCCACCAGTCGTGCCGCCCCCCGCTTCTGTGCACGCGCATAGAATTGATCGAGGTCGGCGGGCGTCTCGGCGGCAAGGATCGCGCCGATATCGGCCAGCCATTTCAATCGCGCCCAGCCATGTTCGGTACCATGCGCGAACAGGTACAGGATCGCGGGCGCGCGCGGGAGAACCGCCACGCTGGCGCCCGGCACGAGCTGCATCGGCTCGCGCGCATCGAGATCATCGCCGCGCAGCAGATAGGGATTCTGGAACAGGCGCCAGTGCAGCTCGACCATCAGCCCCGAATCCGGATGTTCGAATGCGAGATCCTTGTAGCGCGCCATCCGCGCCCGCATCGTCGCCGCGCTCGCATCGGCCGCCGGCGCGATCCGCACATAGCCCCGCGCGTCGAGCAGGCTGGCGGCGTGCGCGACCTGGTCCTTGGCGACGATCAGATCGATGTCCATGCTGTAGCGGACACCGTAGCGGCCAAAGGCGAGCATCGCCGCAGTCGCGCCCTTCAGCACCCGGACGGGAATGCCGGCCCCCTCCAGCGCACGAACAAGGTGAAGCGTTTCGAAGACGGATTGCAGCTCCTGCACCGCGCTGTCCCGCGCGAGCGCCCCGATCGCGGCGCGAGCGTCGGTCCCGGCATCGATGTCTGGCAGGCCCGCATCGTTCAGGCCTGCCGCAAACAGGCCGGCAACGCGGTGGCGCTCGACGATCGCCGCGACGCGCGGCCAATCGGTGACCCGTGACGCCAGATCGCGAATTCGTGCTGCCCAGCGCGGATCATGCGGCCACCGCGTCGCTGCTACGACGAGCGCAAATTCCGGGGTGGCGATCTGGGCATCGCCGTCGAGCAGTGCGTCGAGGTTCAGCACGGCCGAAATCCGCTGGCCTCACGTCCCGGCGGAAACGACGCCAGGATCGCATAGCCTCCATCGGGTGGCGTGCCCGTCACGTCAAATCCCTGATCGAGAACCCAGACATGCGCGTCGAGCGGCATCGTCGAACCGGGGCGGATCCCATAGAACAGCGTCGAATCGACCCCGCGCCGCCGCAGCATGACCTGTGCGGTGAGCCCGCGCTCGAAACACAGCGCGCGCAGGCGGCTGCGCTTGGCCGCGCGATCGACGGCCCAGGCGATGATCTCGGCCAGGTCGCGCCGGCGTGGCCCTGGCGGGAGCGGGCGGGGCAGCGGGCGCGAGGCAATCCGGCCGAGCCGGGGCAGCGCCGCGTGGCGGATCAGCGGTGCGGAGACCGTCAGCAGGATGGTCGCCTCGGCAAGCGCGAACCGCTCCTCCCACGAAAAGCGGCCGAACTTGGTCCAGAATCCGTCCTGGCGGTGTGGCACGATCACGCCTCCAGCCAGAACCATGGCACGTCGCGGTCGTGCCGGCCGCATATCACCACCGCCTGCCCGTCCGTGACGTCGAACGGCTCGACCGGCGTCACCTCGGTTTCGAACGCCCGCACGCCGGGATCGATCGTGTCGTAGACGATCCCCTCGGTCAGATGGAAGCGGATCCACTGGACGATCCCGTGCACCCGACCTGCGGTGGCGTGGACCGTGACGGCGTTGCGCGCCGCCGGGATCGGCGGGCCGGTAAAGTCCATGTCGAAGATCGCGACGCCGTTCGAGCGAAGGTCGATTGCCCCCCGGTCTGGCGTATCATGGGCGACCGCGAGCTGGTTGAACGGGGTCATGTCGAAGCCGTCGACGATGCCCATCGCATAATCGGCGGGGCGACGATGCGTGGCGAGCCCGACCATGATCTCGGCCCGGTACGGCATGATCACCGCGTCCCGCGTGAGCAGGCGCGCGCGCGCATCCTTGACCGTCTTCAGTCCGCCCGCACCGATCAGGTTGTTCGCGAGATTATCCCACAGCAGCAGATTCGCAGGGGCGGCCAGATCAACTCCGATCTGCAGGTCGCGCGCGTCCTTCGCGACGATCGTCACGCGGTCCGCATAGCCGTTTCTGGCGACGACCGCGGATGCGGCCGCGGCAACCGCGGAATCCCGCTCGCAGGCGATGACGCGCGCGGCACCGGCCCGCGCCGCGATCATCGCGAAGAGGCCGGTCCCGGCACCGATATCGAGCAGCGTCGCGTCGGCGGGCATCACGCGGCCCAGCGCCTCGGCGTAGAGCGCGTGGCGATCATCGTCCTGCACCATCGTGAAATACCATTTGCCGACCCCGGCCGATCGAATCCGGCGCGCCTGTGCTGCGATCTCGCGATCATCGGGGGCGAGCGCCAGCGCAGCGTCGCACAACCGGCGCGCGGTTTGCGCGAGGCCGCGGGGCAACAGGAGAGTCAGGGCCAGCGCGACCATCGCATCGGGGCGGCCGTCGACCGCCGCGATCAGCCGCTGAATACCCGGATCGAGACGATCGTCCGCGGTCATCAATAATTGCTCCCGGCGGTCCGACGCATGTGGCTGGCCAGTGCGACGGCGTGCAGCAGATTCTCGCGATAGGCGATCTCATAGGCGATATCCGTCCAGAGCGGTGAATCGGCGGGCGGCATGTCGTCGACCAGCTTCTGGAGCCGGTCGACATCCATCGTCCCGGCGGTCTGCTCGAACATCTTCATCCGGTCGATCTCGTCGCGCAGCCGGTCGCGCGAGGCGACGAGCGCGACGGGCCAGTCGGCGCCCTGATAGCCGCGCAGCCGGGTATCGAGCACGCTCGGCGGTGCCTTGCCCCGCATGGCCTCGCGCAGGATCGCGCGGGGCTCGCCGCCCCAGGCCCAGCGTTCGACCGGCACGCGCAGCGCCCATTCGACGAGGCGTCGGTCGGCAAGCGGATCGCGGACGTCGATCCTGAACTCCGCCAGCATCGCCTTGAAAAAGCTGCCGTCCTCATTGCCGGCCACCATGCGCAGATTGGCGCCGACAGGATCGGTGCCGTACCGCATCGCGTCGGACAGGTCCGCCGCATGCGCCGGGTCGATCGTCCGGTTCTCTGCGGCGATGCGCGCCTCGACCCGGGCAAGCGTCTCAGGGAGCAGCGGGATGGCGGTCGCCACCGACGGCATCACGATGCCCCGCGCGCGCATCACCCGTTTCCACAGCGATACGGGCAACAACGGGCCGATCGTGTTCCAGCCGACGCCCGGCCAGCGCATCCACCCCGACCGGACCAGCGCCCGGCCGAGCCGCGCCCAGGCGAGCAACCGTCCGCGTCGCGCCAGCGCCGGCAGCGCCGCGACGCCCGATGCGCTGATCGAGAGATTGCCCATCGTGCCTTCGAGCAGGATCCGGATGCTGCGGCGCTGCACCGCCGTGTTGATCGCGTCGACCCACACCATGTTGCACAGATTGGGAATCGGCTCGGGATAGAGATCCACGGTGCGGTCGAGCGCCGCGAGCGTCGGGGTGTCGCTGCGGATCACCACATGTTCGACATTTGGATACATCGCCGCGGTTTCGGCGGCGAGCGCGCTCTCGTCGGAGAAATGATGCGTCTGGTAGGTCTGCGGCCTGTGATGCGGGGCGGCGGTATAGGTGACGATCCGCTTCGGCGTATCCGCAAGCAGCCGCGCCGCCGTCACGACCACCGTCGTTGAATCGAACCCGCCCGAGAGATGCGCGGCGATCTCGTCGCCCGCGCCGCGCAGCGTCGCCGTGACCGCGGCGTCGAGCCGGGTGAGCATCTGGGTCTCATAGTCGCGCTGCGTCTGGCGTCGCAACGGCGTCAGATCAGGTTTCCAATAGGCGTGCGTCGTCGCCCCTTGCGCGGTGAAGACGCCATAATATCCCGGCATGATGCGCGAGATACCGGCCATCGGCGTGCGATCCGGCGAAAGCGGCGCGCGGCGGAACAGGCGTAGATATTGGTCCTCGTCCGCCGCGCGTGGGACGATGCCGAGCGCGTGCAGCGCGTCGGGCATCGAGGCAAAGGCGAGCGTGCCGTCCTCGGCGCGCAGATAATAAAGCGGGCGTTTGCCGATGAAGTCGCGCGCGAGCAGCAGCCGCTGGTCCTGCGTGTCCCAGGCGGCGATCGCGAACCAGCCATAGAGGCGGTCGAACGCGTCCTCGCCCCAATGTTCGATCGCATCGGCGACCAGCATCGCATCGGACAGCGCTGCCGCCGACCCGCCCGAATGGCCGAGTTCGCGTTCCAGCTCCGCACGCTCGGTAAGATGCACGTCCGCAACCACGGCGTAGCGGCGGTCGCGGGCATGGATCGGGGCGACGAACCGGTCCTCGTCGAGCAGGAAGGCGTGACGCGCGCCCAGCGCGATCGTCCCTCCCCGCCAGGTTTCGTGCGCGTCGCGGCCATAGCGGGCCAGCACCGTACCCATGCGGTCGGCATCGGCATCGACGTCCCGGTCGGACCAGTGCGTCAGGCCATAGATCGCTGTCACGCCATGCGCTCCCGATCGATGCGCGTGCCTCCGCGGATCAGGCGGATATCGCCAACTCCGTCGCGAGCAGCTCGAGGATCAGATCGAGCGTCTGCTCCTCGGCGGTCGCCTGGTCGACGTCATATTCGTCCACGAGAATCGCGCTGATCGCTCGCGCAGACATGGGGGATTCGATCAGGCCCCAGATGCGCGTACCGACCTCGTTGAGGCCGTAGCAAACGCCCTTGTTGATATCGAGCGCGACCAGTTGCCCGTCAATCTCCGCCGTTGCCGCCGATGTGCTGCGGCGGACCGGCGTATCCAAATCTGCACGCGCCAAACAGAATTCCCATGCTTTTTGAAGCGTTTCGCAGGCCGTCCGCGGAGGCGGCGCGCCTGGCGGGCCGATCGATGCCCAACAAAAAATCGCGCGGCATTACCGCCGCGCGATTTCCCGTGCCTATTCAGGCCTGAAGATCAGGATGGGCCCATCTGACGACGAAACTGGTCGCGGTTATAGGCCTGTCCGAAATTCTCGGCATCTGCTGCGTCCATGCGAACAAGTGCAGGGCGCTGCCATGTCTTGCGAGTCTTGACCATTTCGATACCCCTTGTAGCATTCGCTGTATCGGCGGCATGTCGATCAGCTTCTGGCTTTCGCAATAATTGCATGAAAAGGCCAAAATGCGTGAATAGTTTTCCTTACCATTTGAAAATTGGCGGATCGCATGAATGATCGTGGTGATTCGTCACCCGTGAACCAACCGGATTTGCTTGAAAAATCCCGGTGTCGTGATCGAGCGGCTGTGAAAGTTAGCGGAATCATGCACCGTCATTATCGAACCGGAATGCGAGTTAGCGTAGTTCGTAGCTGGGTGACCGCACATTTCTGGGCGCGGCACCGCTATGATCGTGACTGCGTTCCCGAGGTCGACGCGCCCCGGTGCGCTTCGTCGACCCGCCGGGACTGTGGAATCAGGACGGGCCCATCTGGCGGTGATAATAATCGCGATTATACATCAGCGATGCGCTATCGGCGTCGGCGGCATCCATGCGAACAAGTACTGGACGCTGCCATGTTTTGCGATGCTGTGTCATGACTAATTCCTGAAGATCGTATTTCAATACGGTTTAAGCCAATACTTCTTGTTACCCGGTCGTCGCACAGATCATCGAAATCATCGTAACCGTTTTGCTTACAATGGTAGCATTGCGTCCCTTATTGGGTCACCTTGACGCTGATTAGATGGGCTTCGGCAAGGGCGGCATCTTCGACAACGTTCTCCAGCCCCCATCGTCGATTAAACCGGAAAATGGGAACGGTGCGGATCAGCGCCATCGATTCCGCCAGATATCCGGGCGCGCGGCCAAGGAGGTCGGCGATGCGGCGGCGATAGATGTTTGCCGTCACCGCATTGGCAGCCTCGAGCCCCTGCAGTCGGTGGATGCCCGGCGGCGCATCCTCGCCGGCCTGACGCAGATGATAGATGGCGGCGACGGGATAGCGGCGATCCTCGGCGGCGCGCGACATCGCGACCTCGAACTTGTCCTCATACCAGGGAATGCGGGTGACCGCCGCGCCTTCGCGGCCGAGTGCGGTAAGCGATTCGATCCAGAGCTTGAGCCGTGGGATTCCCGGGGTGGCCGAAAACCGGCCCTCCGCATCCGCTGCGATCGCGCACAGATCGTCGGTGAGGAGGGGATAGCCGCGCGCTTCGAACACCGCGGCCAGCGTCGACTTGCCTGCGCCGGAATCCCCGCAGAACAGATAGGCCCTGCCGTCGTGGACGATCGCGTTGCAATGCAGCGGCAGCAGCGCGCGCTGATGGAGCAGCGCCCCCAGCGCGGTTCCCAGGAGATAGGGCGGCATGTGTTCTGCCGGGATGCCGGCGCGCGCCTCGTAGATGATGCGCGCACCCCCCGTCACGTCGAACCAGCCGCACTCGGGCACCGACAAGCGCGACGAGTCGGCGTTGATCTCGACCCGCATATCGTCGACCGCGACCCCCGGATCGGGGCGTGCCGGGGTGCCGCGTCGGATATCGACATCGGGCTGCTGCGCCGCGATGCGGTTCGCGGCAAGCGACCCGAGCGGGATGTCCGAGCGGAACACCAGTCCGAACGCGCGATAGAAATTCACGATGCCCCCTGCGTCTGTCCGGCATGCGGCGCCGCGGCGGTCGCATCGTCGCGCTCGACCGCGACGAGCCGCGATCGCATCGTTTCGAACGATCCCTGTGCAACGACGCGCCCGGCATCGAACAGGAGGATCCGGTCACACCGGCGCAGGCTTTCGAGCCGGTGCGCGATCATCAGGATGGTCGTGTCGGGACACGCCTCGCGCAGCCGGTGAAGAATGATCTGTTCACCGTCGATGTCGATCGCGTTGGTGGCCTCGTCGAGGATCAGCAATTGTGGATCGCGCAACACTGCGCGGGCGAGTGCTAGCCGCTGGCGCTCGCCCCCGGAGATCAGGCTGCCGCGTTCGCCGACCCAGGTGGCGAGCCCCTCGGGCAGTCGTGCGAGCAGGTCGTCCGCGTCGGCGATCCATAGCGCCCGGGCGATCGCCGCATCGCTCGCGCCCGGGTTGGACCAGAGCAGGTTCTCGCGAATGCTCGCATGGCGCATGAACGGATCCTGCGCGACATAGGCGAGCCGGTCGCGCCAGGCGCTGTGGTTCGCCAGCGTGACGGGGGTGCCGTTGAGCAGGATGCGCCCCGCCTGCGGGCGGTAGAGGCCAACGAGCAGGTCCGCGAAACTGGTCTTGCCCGCGCCCGATCGCCCCGCAACGCCCAGAAACTCGCCGCGCCGGAGTTCCAGATCGAGCGCGTCGACGCCGGAACCCGCGCCGTCGGCCCCGCGCGGGTGACGATAGCCGACCCGGTCGAACGACAGGACCTCCAGCGCCGGCAGGATCGCGTCGGTCGCAAGACCGCGATCGCTGGCGAGTTCGGCCTCCAGCTCGCGAATCTGAGCATAGGCCGGCAGCGCGCGAACGACCTCAAGCGCCTGGGTCTGTAGCGCCTGCGCCGGTCCGGCCATCCGCGACAGGATCAGCAGCAGCGCGACCAGCGTCGGGACGGGGACTGCGACCAAGCCCAGTCCGATCCCGGCGATCCCGCCCGCCATCACGATGCCCGCCACCGTCATGCGGAGCCGCGATCGGTTTTCCCGCGCGACGAAAGCCAGCTCGGCCTGGACCATGTCGGTCATGGCGCCCGAAAAATCGGCGACGAACCGGGGGGCCAGATTCTGGCTCATTGCGAGCTTGAGCGCCCCGAGAAACTGGCCGACTTCGTTCACCATCATCAGGTTGGCATCGGTCACGCTGTCGCCGACCTGTCTGGCGGCGCGGAACAAGGGGGCACTGAGCAGCGCGCCCGTCGCGACGAACAGGACCGCGAGCAGCGTGAGCAGCGGGCTGAGCAGCATCGAGATGGTCAGTTGCACCGTTAATGTGATCGCCGCCACGATGGACTGGACGAGCCCGATCGCAGCCTGGCCGAGCCGCTGGATGTCGCTGCTGAGGATACGATTGACCCGGGCATGCCGCAGCCCGACAATCGCACTCCAGGGTGCTGCCCCCAGGCGTTCGATCAGCCTGATCTGCAGCGAGGACAGGAATTCCAGCTCCAGCCGGATGACCGCGCTCTGCCGGATCGAGATCAGCGCGGCGCGCACGAGCATGAGCACGGCAAAGGCCGAGAGCACGAGCGTGATCTGCTCCGAGCGGCTGTCGATATGCAGCCGGGCGAGCAGTGTGGACCAGTGTCCGCGAGCGCCCGTCCCCCCGGCAATCTGGAGAAGTGGAATGATGAGGACGAGGCCAAGCGCCTCGACCAGGCCGGCAATCGCGACGAGCAGGCCCGTCACGAGCGACGCGTGCGGCTTGAACAGGCAGAATGCGATGACGAAGGCCCGTGCTTCCTGCCAATTCACAAGGTCATGCCCGTACCGTCGTGATGCGCAGCGCGATCCCAGAAGCGGCGTCACAGGCCGTCGGATCGATCCTGGCAATGTCATGCCGATGCGCGTCGATCGGGGAGCTTGGGGTATCTGTCATCGGCACACCATATAGTCTTTACGCTTAAGGCAGTGTGCAATGATCAGCAATGAGACGGGCCATTATTGGACGTTTCAGCGTTATTCCCTGAGGTTATTGTTTAAGAAAACAAATGCTGAGTTGCTAAGCATCTGTATAAAGGCATTTGTTCGGGGGTTAACTGCAAAAATGATGATGCCGGACTGCGCTGATAATCTTGTGTTAAGAGCCGCGACTTATACGGCCCTTAACCTGGAGGACCGATGTCACTCACCGCAACCATGCAGATCATGCCCATCGATGCGCTGACGATGCGCGAAAGCCGTGCCACACGGCGCGTCGTCTCCGCCGACAGCACCTTGCGGCTCATGCCGGGTGTCGCGCATGACGTGATCGTCGAGGATTTCTCGACGACAGGGTGCCGTCTGCGGTCCTCGATCCCGATGACCGTGGGGACGCGCCTGCGTCTCGCACTGAGCGGCGGCGGCGCTACCGTCGAAGCAGACGTCGTCCGTCTCGCACCTGGCGGCTATGGATGTGTCTTCGCGGTGCCCATTCCGGCAGAGACGTTCGCAAAGGCCTTTTCCGGCGAGACGATCGTCCATGCGATGTTCGAAAAGGACCCGGCGGCGCACGATGCACCCGTGGCTGAGTCCCTGCCCGACATCACACCCTGGCCGCGACCCGTGCGCGCCGTCGTCATGGTCGGGTGCGGGGTCGGTGCCTGGGTGCTGCTCGGACTGGTCGTTGGCTGGCTCTGACCACCGATCTTGAGATACCAGTACTTAGATTGGCAAAACTGCTGTTTGCCAGTAGTTTGGCAGCCTTATTATTTAGCAGTACTGCAAGAATGCGATATTCAATCCAAAAAATGCCGACTTCATCCATTTTAGACTCATCTGTTCTACAAGTGGGGTAGGAAAAGTGCGGCGACTCGTCGTGAGGGCGACGGGCATGTTTGGCGCGGGGGGCGTTCGAATGCAGGCGAAACTAGCGGCCGGTCTGGCAGCGGCAACGTTGTTGTACGGGGTCACGGCATTTGCGATCGGCGCGAGCGGCGCATCTGCGTCCGACCCGGCGATCACGGTCGTCTCGACATCCGCGACGGCGTCTCAACCGGCGAGTGGCCAGCAGGCCCCGGGCGTGACGACCGGCACTGCGGCGACGAGCGTTCTGCCGAGCGAGACCGGGTTCGCGTTCGGCGTGCAGACTCATTTCAGCCAGGGATGGAGCCCGGCGTGGCTCGATCTCACGACGCCGCTCGCGACCAAATCCGTGCGCGATACGGTCAACTGGGCCAGTGTCGAGCGGACGGCGGGCGTGTACGACTTTTCCGGTACCCCGGTTCAGACGCTCGCCACATTTTGCGGACGCGGCGGTGCGCTGACGCTCACGATCACGCCCAAGAACGCGCTCTACGACGGCGGGCGGATGGTGTCGTCCGCGGCGGGCCGGACCGCCTATGCGAATTATATCGCCGCGCTGCTGACGCGGTTCGGATCCTGTGTCGTGGCGATCGAGGTCGGCAACGAAATCAACAGTGCCGGCGCGCTCGATTATCCGGCCGGCGTCGAC